>JBNJFN010000421.1:0-3013 GCA_051746885.1 Bacteroidota bacterium
TTTTTTATTGTATTAATTATTTAATGAGGATTCTATGAAAAAAACAATGCGATTATTTTTCGTTTTGTTCTTTATGACCATTCCATTGATGGTGTTTGGACAAGAAAGAACAGTGACGGGAACAGTGACAGATTCGGAAGGTTCCCCTTTACCGGGGGTGACAGTCTTAGTTGAGGGAACCAATGACGGGACCGTTACAAATAGTGATGGTTTTTTTGAAATTTCGCTGGCAGAGGGACAGAATAATTTGGTGTTCTCTTTTATCGGTTTCCAGTCGGAAACGGTAGATGTTAGTGGGCAAGACGAGGTGAATGTGACGTTGCAGGAAGAGTCAGTGGGGCTTGATGAGGTGGTTGTAGTTGGATACGGATCTGTAAGGAGGAGTGACCTGACAGGGGCCGTAGGTCGTGTAGAAGGTAATGAGTTGGACAATATGGCAACTGCTGATCCTGTTCAGAATCTGACAGGGAAACTGGCTGGTGTCGAAGTCATCTCCAATTCCGGTGAACCGGGGAGTGGAAGTCGGATTCGGGTTCGCGGTGTGGGGACCATTAATGCCTCGGACCCGCTTTATGTTGTGGATGGATTTCCAATGGGGAATATGAGCAATGTGGATCCTTCCAATATCGAAAGTGTAGAAATATTAAAGGATGCTTCGGCCACGGCCATTTATGGTTCACGTGGCGCCAATGGTGTTGTGCTTGTAACAACCAAGAGTGGAAAAGAAGGAAAACCTAAGTTTGAAGTGGGGAGTTATGCCGGCGCCCAGGTTATTACTGAACGTCTCGACATGGCCAATGCCCATGAATTTGCTGTGCTTCGCAAAGAGGCATATGAAAACGCGGGAATTTCTGTTCCGAAAGTTGAAATGCTGGATTATGTCATCGATAATCAGTATGAAGGCACCGATTGGCAGGATGAATTGTTCCAGGTTGCTCCCATTCAAAATTATTCATTGTCTGCTTCCGGCGGGACTGAAACCATGAAATACAAGATTGGCGGAACCTACAATTCGCAAGAGGGAACTGTGGATAACAGTGGAATAGACAAGTTATTCCTGTATTCCAATACGCAATATGACCTATCGGACAAAGTGACTTTGGGAGCAAACCTGAGTTATACTTTCTATGACAAGAATAATAACAACAATGAGGATTATGGTGGTTCTTTGACTGACGGTTTGCAGATGGATCCTTTGACAATGGCCTGGGATGATTATACAAATAATTATGGCAAACGTTTCATCACAGGTGGAACCACCATTGGCAATCCTGCAAGGGTTGTGGATGAGGCAAAGTATAATACCAGTTCGGCTCACCGGCTTGTTTCCAATTTTGATCTCAATATAGAGGATATTCTGCTCGAAGGATTGGATTTTAAAGCCCTGTTTGGAGCTGACATTCATTTTGATAAAGACAAAGCATATTATCCTGAATTTTTTATCTCGCCTGATCAGGAGAGAGACCAAAGCAGCTTATATGAGCAGCGATCTGAATCAATGGATTGGGTGTGGAATGGCTATTTTACGTATACTAGGGAAGAAGGAGCACATTCAATAAACACGACTCTGGGATCTGAAGCCCAGGAGTTTGATTACAGTAACATCAATGCAACTGTTTATGAGGTGCCGTTTGATGAAGATCTGATGTATTTCGATCAGGCCCAGGATCGTGACCAGAAGTCGGTAAACGGGGGTGCCGGAAAGACAACCATAATGTCCTATTTTGCCCGTGCCAATTATACTTTTGACAACAGGTATTTGCTGACAGCCACATACCGTGCCGATGGTTCTTCCAAATTTCTGGGAGACAATAAGTGGGGGTATTTTCCTTCTTTCTCGTTGGGATGGAATCTTGCAGAGGAATCGTTCATGGCAGATGTCGGCATTTTTGATCAGTTTAAACTGCGTGCTGGTTGGGGACAAGTAGGAAATGAGGCTTCGGTAGGAGCTAACAGTTATCTCGCGACCATGGAAACCGGATATACCTATGTTTTTGGCGGTTCACCGGTTGATGGGGCCCGTACAGGAGCCCTGAGTAATCCTGATCTTAAATGGGAAGTTACCGAGCAGCGTAACATTGGGCTGGATATGGTCCTTCTGGATCAACGGCTTAATGTTAACATCGATTTGTTTGATCGCGATACCAAAGACATGATTCTGAATACACCTATTCCTTACTATGTAGGCTCAGGACGGCCTGCGCGAAATGCCGGTACTCTCAATAACAAAGGGATTGAGACTTCTTTTAACTGGAGTGAAAAAATGGGTGATTTCCATTATTCTATTGGCGGGAATGCTTCCATTATTAAGAATGAAGTTACCAGTCTTGCAGGGGGAGAGCCTATAAGCGGAGGTGGTGCCCAGAAGATGGGAAGTACTACCCGAACCGAAGAGGGTGAAGAAATCGCCTATTTCTACGGATTGGAAACCGATGGTATTTTCAATACTGCTGATGAGTTGGATAACCATGTCTGGACGGATGAAGAAACCGGAGATACAGAGGAGATTCAGCCTGATGCAGCCCCCGGTGATATTAAATATGTGGATCAAAACAACGATGGCCAGATCAATGAAGATGACCGGGTGAAGTTGGGTAGTGGTTTGCCCGACCTAACAGCAGGACTGGATATTGAGTTGGGCTACAGAGGTTTAGATTTAAAAGCTTTTTTTGATGGGGTGTTTGGTTCAGAAGCTGTCAATGTTTTGAAATACTATACACATGGTTCTTTCTCAAGGTCTAATTATCACCGTGATAAACTGGATCGTTGGACACCCGATAACACCAATACTGATGAGCCAAGGGTCATTTCTACCGATCCCAACGATAATAGCAGATTTTCTGACAGACATGTTGAAGATAATTCATATATCAGATTGAGAAATTTGCAGCTGGGCTATTCTCTTCGTCAGGGGTTGGTTGAAAGAATGGGACTTGGCACAGTGAGGGTATATGTAAATGCTGATAATCTTTTTACAATGACAGATTATAGTGGTTACAATCCGGCAATTGCC
>JBNJFN010000422.1:0-3012 GCA_051746885.1 Bacteroidota bacterium
AATCCTTTTGGGAATATCTTCCTCTTCCCTGTCAATTATTGGTTTCTCTTTCCCGGTTTTGAATTGATAGCTTATTCGAAACATTAATGGAATGGGGGGCAGCTTCAGATTCCCCTGATAATTGCTTGTAAAATTTTGCGCCGCTGTTTCTCTCCCCTGGTACACGAAAGTTCCGGCAAAGGGCAATGCCGTCATAACACCAGCTTTGATGTTGTTTTTAAAGGTTTTGTCAAGTGATATAATATAGAGGGCATCAGAAAAAGCATTTTCCTGTATATCATATTGTACAGTTGAGTATTGAAATGTTCCGGAAAGCGCAAAATCATATTTAATAGAAAGTACAGAAGACAAACCGGCTTCGAAGATCCATTTGTTTTTATTTTCGACATTATATCCCCTTGCCAGGCTGTTTCCTGTTGCTGACTGATTGTACAAACGGACGGAGGGACTGAGTGTGAGCGGCCCGAATTTCAGGGCACCTTGAAATTGCATCCCTAGTTGATGAATGTTCCCAAGGTTTTGCACATGCGCTTCAAAAGCAGTGGTATCATTCAAAAAAGTCAACGTATTAATGGCATTGTCCAGGTTCTCATAAAACAGCCGGTATGAAATATAACTGACGTCGAACCGGACAGAATGCTCTGCATAAATACGATGCCTGAATTCAGGCTCCAGCATCGGGTTTCCTTTGCGTACAGCATATGGATTGTCGATGTACACATAAGGGTTTAACTGAAATACATTCGGCCGGGTTACTGATTGGCGGTATGCGAACAGCAGATTATGCCGATCATTGACCTTGTACTGAAAAGTCATAGAAGGCAATACCGAAAGTTTCGTTTTGTCAGATTCATTCTTTATCTCAGTGGCGGCATATTCGGCTCTCACCCCCAGGTTAACGCTATATCCCGGTTTCTTATAATGAAGCGTTCCATAAAATGCATATACCTGCTCATTGTATCCGAAGCTGGTTGCGGTTTTGTTTTGCATAGACTTTACCCCCAATTTTGCCCCGGTATTTATCATGAGGTTTTCACCAAGCGGGTTTGAGTAATCAATTTTCAGGCTCGTCGAAACCTGCTCCGGTTTTTCGGCATTCAGAATGGAAGCTGGTCCGGTTTCATCTTCATTGAAATAAGACACTGAACCGTTTGCCTTTAAGTATGAATTCCTGAGATCAACCACCAGTTCACTCCCCTGTTTTTTAAACAGGTGCTTATAATACAATGAGTTGAAAACATTCAGGTTTTTATCGGTTTCCTCCCGATAGGTATTCCAATGACGGGTTCTATCTCCGGTAACATCCATAACAACATGTCCATCCTGTTCATAGGAGTAAGGATTAACTGAACCATAGTAGCTGACAACATCCTGAGATGATACATGGTAATCAAATCCATAATGAAACTTATGCGAAAGGTTTTTTTGCCTCACCTGCTCCACAGAAGTAATATTGACAGCCTGCCCGGTTCTTCTGATTTGCCTGGTATAAGTCTCGTCAATATCCTCAAAGTTAATTTCTCCGTTATAAGAGGTATAGAGGTTTAGTTTTTTGTACCCGTACTGAATACTGTAATTAGGAAAGGAATAAACAATAGACTTCGATGTGGGTAATTCGGTGAAAAAATGCCCGCTGAGGCCTCTATCATTTTCTTTTTTTAAGACAATATTTATAACGCCTGAAACATATCCATCGTAATCAGAAGGTGGCGTGTTGATGATTTCAACCCGGTCGACAAGGGAAGGATTTAACTGGCTGATATAGCTTTTATCGCGTTCTTTTCCGTTGACAAAGAGAAGAATATCACGGCTGCCTCCCAGCGATATATTTTGTTTCAGGTCAACCTGGATACCGGGGATATGCCTAAGCAAATCCGTTGCAGTGCCCGATGCAGCAAGGATCTTTTTATTCATAAAGAAAATGGTCCTGTCATCCTCTGTTTTTCCTTTGGGCCGTTCCCCAACCACTACGATCTCGTCCATAAGCTGTATTGAATCCTGCAGGTGAAAAATCCCGGCATCATGCACCCCGGCGTTCAGAATATCAAGACTTTTGGTAACTGTTTTGTATCCTATTGAGGAAGCTTTCAGCTTGTATTTACCGGAGCTGATCCGGCTAATGGTAAACGACCCGTTTGTATCTGTAATCGCCCCTGTAATAAAGTGCGTTGTATCTGCAGCATTTGTCAACAAAACCACTGTGGCATATGGGACAGGCTGGTTGCTTTTTTCTTCAACAATTTTTCCGGTTACCTGGCAATCCGATTGTGCAAGAATTTCGGGAGCCACAATCATTAATGCAAAAAGAAACAGGATTTTTGCATGGTTGAATGGTCTGTTAAAATGATTCATTGAATTTTTCATCGCATCGTTTTTAAATGGTTACGATGCAAATGGACGAAGATCCGGGGAGGCTACAAAACTATTGGTATATACAGCAAGCATTTGTTACCGGCAGAAACAAGGGCTTACAAAAGTGGTGCGAAATGCAAAAATCAGTGATGAATGGACAGGAGAAATTGCCGGGAAAGGTCGTCAAATCTCTGGATATTCTGACGTGAAACAGGTATTTTACTATTGCTTCCCCTGAGTTTCAACTGGTATCCCAGCGAATTCCCTTTTTTTGAAATTACTTTTCCCAGGTTCACGATGAACCCCCTGTGCGTCCGCATAAAATAAGGAATAACAGCAAGCTGCTGTTCGATTTCACTGATGGAATTCCGGATAATCACCTCAGAAGGTCTTTCCGGCTGTGTAAGATGAAAAACCACGTAATTTCCTTTTGATTCGGCATAGATCAACTCAGCGGGATAGAAACTGAGCTCCTCTTTCCTGGCTTTGGATTGAATATGGATTAATGCCTCTGTCGTTTCAGTTTGCCTGTTTTGTTCCCTGGTTTTGTACTCCTGAAAGATGTCAGGCGTGAACGCATAGCGAATGTTCACCAATGACGGAAAGAGTACGGGTATAATACCAATCAGCACTGCACGGGAAAATGAATCGATAAATGTG
>JBNJFN010000423.1:0-3008 GCA_051746885.1 Bacteroidota bacterium
CGAATATTTTAATACCCAGAAACACCTCATTGCGGAGATCGACAATGAAGTGGAGCATAACATCCGTCTGCGAAAGATTAACGACAGAGAACAAAAAGATATCGATAGCTGGACACGGGACGCCAGTGCCTGGATTGAGCAGCAGAGCAGATTGAATCAGGCCGTAAACAGGGCCAGGCAGCATAAAGGAGATTATGCCACCCTGAACCGCAAACAATTACAGCAGGAGATAGATGACCTCAATGCCAGGCTGGCATCAGTGATTAAACCGCCCGGCGGGCGCATGGTGGGCAATAAGAAATATTATCACCTTGAAGATGCCTATAAAGAGATGGTGGTCAAAAGCAAGGAATTGGAAAGACTTCAGGATCAGGAACATAAACTTGCTCAGAAAATGCTTGATCTGGACGCCAGAAGAGATGAACTGGTCCGAAAGGCAGAAAAAAGCACGGGAAAATTTATCAAAGAAAATACAAAACTGCTCGCCTATCTGAAAAAAGTTCGTACCCGAAGAATTGAACAGGTGAACAACCCTGATATCTGGTGCGAACAGCAATATTATCTGAAGGACGGCATTACTTCTCCAGGGCCGTTTATCTGTCGAGACCGCAAGATGGTAATGATTCATCTGGCCCAGAAATATCGGGCAGAATTGATTCGGACAGGGAAACCTTTTAGGGCGGAAGAACTGGCCTCCATGGTTAAGGAGGCACAGGAAAATTCCAACCGGACAAAAGCCACCTTGAAAAATAAGGCGATTCCATTTGTCGAAAATGCGATCTATGAAAGCGAACAGTTAGCCCAGGAGGCCGAAATCCGTGTGATGGACCCAACCGGATGCTGGTTTATGTGGCTGCCGGGAAGCAACCGGAAAGCGGTGATACATATAAGCCTCAAAAACAAAACTTGGTACGAAGGTCAAATTGTTGATCACGGATGGCTGGATCTTCCCAACGGTCATATCCTGTTCAAGGTAAGCCGGCTGAATCCAACAACATTTGAGGGGACAGAATATTCCATTATTAAAAATAAAAGAACCCAGACCCGCCTGCGCCTTATAGTGGACCAAGATCGGAAATACATAACCTACCGGACAGAAGACGACATGGTCAGTCTGACCCAATGTAATTAAACCAGCAATAGTGTGCTTATAAGAGGAATAGCCGCATAAATGAAAAACAGGAAAAAAATAAGCCTTATTGTGGCCTTTTTTACGCTTATCACATTTATGTTTTTCTATAATTCAGTTTCAATAAAAGTAAAAAAAGAAAATAAGCACCGGGCATATATCGCAGCTATTGTAAAGGATGGCGTAGAAAAATACTTTGAGGTGAACCATCATTACCCTGAAACCATAACCGACCTTCCACTGCAATATAAACCGACCATCAAGCAATTTGTTAATGGCGGAGTCCTTGCGTATACGCGGGACAAAAACGGTACAGAATGGTTTGCCCTTACTTGCAGATTTGCAGGGATTCTGCCGATGGGAAACAGTGCCTATCGCCTTTCCTGGCAAGGTATTCAATACAGCAGCGATATCAGGCGGCTGCCTTATCCGGCAGGAGAATCACCCAATGCAGATCAACAGGGATTTTACATCGCTGATTTCCATTAAGCGTTTTGTTTTTGATGATACAGCATAATAAACGGAGGGCAGCATCCTATGTCCTGTAAAAAAACATTCCTGATTTTGATACATACTTTTATTGCAGGATTGTTGAGTTTGTATGTTGCAGGGGCCATCTGTGCTGGACAAGACCCTTTACCAAAACTCAAAGGAAAAGGTCCTCTGCCTGGTAGCCTTTCAGGGCCGGGTGTTGAAGCCCTTGATGCCTTTGGAAAGGCACCGGTTGAAGAGGATATTAAACCTGGAAAGACGATACAGGGAATGTTGCTTCAAGCTATTGGGATGGATGATGTCCCAAAGGCCCGGTATCTGATATCAAGGGGGGCGGAAGTTAATCAGCCTTTTTCCAGGGAAGGAGACACACCGTTGATGCTTGCCCAATCTCTTTCCATGGCCCGTGCACTCGTCCATAAAGGAGCAAATGTCAGTGCCCGGGATGCAAAGAATGGTACTGTCCTGCATTATGCCGTAACACGGCCGGCCGCAAAAAAGCTGCTCCCTTTCCTGGTCGAATCCGGTGCTGACATCAATGCCCGGGGCTGGGAAGAAAAAACCCCGCTGAATCTGGCGGTTGTTTATCTTAATGAAACCCGGACAGCGGATGAGGGCATCATTGAACTGCTGGTAACATTAGGCGCTGATATCAATGCACCCGACAATAACGGATATACGGGTCTTATGCAGGCAGCCGCTACAGGTAATGACTCTCTTGCAGATTTGTTTCTTTCCCTCGGAGCGGATAAAACCCTGACAACTGAAAACGGCAAGACTGCTAAAGACATGGCATTTGACTCGGGATCTCGTTATATATATCAGCGCCTGGAATGAGGATACTTAATATTTTGTATAGAATCGAATGTTATATTTTGCTTCTTTTGGAATAAGGAATATTACTTGAACTTATATAAGTTTTTCAAAATACCTGTAAAAGATAAAAACAACGGGTCTTGGACCTTCATAAGGCATGGCGTCCAGGAAGTAATATTGAGCTCCCTCCCCCCCCATCTGTTGGACAAAAAACTTTACCGTTTCCGAACGCAACCGCGAATTGCGTAAACTAAACCGTACCCTGGAAAAACGGGTCAAGGTGCGCACCAAAGATATTGTCTGCCGCCTCATAGTTCTAAAAATCAGCATTTTTAGTGCATAATGGAAACGGATTCCGACCATTTAGTTGACTAACCGCCGGGATAATCCAAATCGAAATCGGGATCGCTATCGAAATCGAAAGAATATGTCGTCCGATGTACTAGGAACCCTCGGCTTAAGGATCGATTCCGATCCCGATAGCGATTTCGATCCCGAAGGGAGAAATCCCGGCAAACGGATGTACTGCACACTTATTTTTCGCGCCGGTGGACTTGTCCGTGGTTACTTT
>JBNJFN010000424.1:0-3006 GCA_051746885.1 Bacteroidota bacterium
TTCATAACTTTATATTTTTAGAAGGTTTATTAGTAATTCTTTTAAGAGAGACGTGGATATAGGTCAAAGGGTGGGAATGAAACGAGAAAATTTTTTCTTGTAGCGGCAGAATTATTTGTGAATAAGAATGATTCAGACTAAAAATGGGGTATGCCTAAGAGATTCAAACAGCCCGGAAGAAGTGTATTGACCAGTTCTGAAAGGTTCAAAATGAGGGGCGAAGTATGAATCGATAATATAGGATTTCAAGTTTATCTGGGGTAGGGTATGGAAATAAAAAACCGGTGCATCAGATGATACACCGGTTTTTTGAGGATACGGGTTTATAGAGAGGAAAGCTCTGAAATATCTATTGGTTGATTTATTAGATTTTATTTCATCAATAAGACGAACTAAAATGGTAAAAGGTGGGAATGGGTGTGAAAAAAATTTTAAAAGATATTGGAATATTATTGATATAAGGGTGGGAGAGATGAATGTTGAATTGTTTGGAACATTCTATGGGGAGCGTACTCTCCCCCGCCTCCCTTGCGAAGGGAGGAGCTCAGCCACTGCTGGGGTATTGTTTGCTGCCAATTGGTACATGTAAAAATTCTCAATAAGCCAAAAAATATTGGCAACCAGCTTGAATTGTATAATATCTGTACGAATTTTTTGAACCATATCAGAACACATGAGCCTTTATCTTACAGACTCCTGTACTTCTGCCAATTAAACCCTGAAAGGGGTTCAATATAGTAGCCGCAGGCAGCGCCTGGGGTTGAATGATATAAGCCATTAAAGCGCTCCAACTGATACCCTTAAGAATGGCTGTTTACGTGAATGGAGCGCAATTGCCAAACCTATAAAATCAATTATTTTTACAGGCCGGCTCCTTCCCCTTCCGGAAGGGAGACCTGTCCCGCAGCTTAGGCGGGAGGCTGGGAGAGGGTACGCTTTCTTAAATCTCCAAATACCCGACGCCGAAGTAAGGCAATGTAATTATTAACGGGAAAGGTTATATTTTAATGATATATTGATGCTTATTGAAGAGCTGTATGTTCTGTTAAGATCGGCGGGAAGGTTGGGAACGCCTTCGTAAATATTGATAAATCCTGGGTCGACACGGAAACCTGTAGATATAATAAAATCCGGGGACAACCGGGTATCGAATTCATAACCCAGTACCACGCCAAGATCATAATTTTTATAGGCAGCTCTGAGGTTTTCTATGCTGCCGTCCAGTTTCTGACGGGCATTTTTAAGGTAACTGCCGTAAAATCCCAGAACCGCATGATGGGAGAGGGGCAGTGGAAAACTGTGCCGGAGAACTTGATATCTTCCCAGAATATCCAGAGAACTATAATCCAGATAAATTTGATTGTTGATCACCTGTCCGTCGAGGTATTCCTTGTAGCTTTGTCCGCTTTCATTTTGTATCATCCCTTCCAGTTGCACCGAAAGGCGGTCATTGAATTTGATCCCTCCTACTATTCCGTATGAGCGGCCGCGGTTGGGCGAGGCAGTGCTGTAAGGTGACTTGCGGATGCTGTAAAGGGTCTTTTGGCTCAGCAGCCATGACTGGCCCACTTCGCCTGTCATTCCCACATAATACCCGGTTTTTTGATCCGGTTGCGCACTTTCTTCAGCAGCAGCCGGGAGGCTCATGCTAGCCTGGGGCATGTCCCTGAGATCCGCATCGGGGGAAACCTGAAATTTGATGGTTTCGGGGCTCTTTTTACTCATAGAAAGCTGTTCGCTTTGGGCCAGCAAGTCCCTTTCCTTTATGGATTTTTCTGCAGAGGGTTCTTCTTCGGATACAATCTTTTCAGCTTGTGATTCTTCCGTTTCTTTGGTTGTTGGCTCAATTTCTTCGGCCATTTGCTCCTGCGATCCGGGTGCCGAATCTGCTGCCGGAACTCCGTCTTCTTCCGGCTCAACCGGATCGGCATTCTCAACCGGGTCGGCATTGTCCTGCCCGGAAATATATTCCGTTTGCTCTTCTGAAAAGGGCAAATCCCTTTCAAAGGGGGCGAATACCTGGAGTACCAGGAAGGCCAGCAGAGCTGCCGCTGCGGCATAGACAATAAGCTTTCTCCGTTTCGTAGTGCTTTGATCCAGTTTTTCCGAGATGTGCTCCCAGGTATCCTCTATATCCAACTCGTCCTGTATATTGTTCCATACCTCATCCGGGGGTTCTTCCGCATTGTGTGTTATTCCCTGACCATACCACTGAAAGAGGTTCCGGTCAAGATGGTCTTCGATGTTTTCCCAGGTTTGCCGGGGAGGTTCCTCGCTGTTGTTTTCAATCCCTTTTTTATACCAGTTGAGGAGATCCTGATCCAATCCATGCTGGATATGCTCCCAAACGCTTTCGGGAGGATCCTCGGGATTGTTTTCAATCATCCTTTTATACCACTTGTAAAATTCTCTGTCCTTCATGGTTTATTAATAAAGATCCCTCAACAATGTTTTCAACAGGCTTCTTGCCCTTTTAAACTGCGATTTGGAAGTGCCCTCTGTAATGTCCAGTTTTTCTGCTATCTCTTTGTGCGAATAACCTTCTACGGCATACAGGTTGAATACGGCTTTTGCCCCTTCGGGCAATTCTTTGATCAGGCTAAAAATTCCATCGGCATTGATTTTATCCAGGATGGAATAATCCAGCCTTTCTTCCTCCACTTCCCTGTTGTCGTCAATGAACTCATACAGCTTTGATTTCTGGCGCAGATGATCGAGGGCAGTGTTGGTAATGATCCGTCTGATCCAGCCTTCCAGGGACCCCTCCTCCCTGAAGCCATCGATCTTTTTGAATACCTTTACGAATCCGTCCTGCAGGATTTCCTGCGCCATGCTTCTGTCTTTTGCATAGCTCAAGCAAATGCCATACATCTTTTTGGCAAATTTTCTGTACAGCAATTCCTGGTATTTCCTGTCATTATCCCGGCAACCCTGAATCAGTTCAGAGTCACTGTATAATTCCCGTTCCTCCATTGTGTTGCTATTTGATCACAGCCTTGATCGACT
>JBNJFN010000425.1:0-2999 GCA_051746885.1 Bacteroidota bacterium
CCGCAACATGCCCCTGGCATTCCGCTCCATATTTTATCCCATACTTGGTGAAAAAGTTTACAAATGGCCCGGGGATGTGATCGATGTTTTGGCTGTGCTGGCCACATTGTTCGGTTTGGCCACTTCGCTCGGTCTTGGTGTTAAGCAGGTAAGTGCCGGTCTGAATCATTTGTTCTCCTCACCTGACACCCTCACGACCAGGGTGCTTCTTATTGTGGGGATAACCGGTGCAGCAACCATATCCGTGGTTTCAGGCCTGAATCAAGGGGTGAAAAAACTTAGTGAAATGAATATCAACCTCGGCGCCCTGTTATTGTTATTTATCCTGATCCTTGGGCCTACTGTATTCATATTGGATTCCTATGCACAGAATCTGGGCAATTATTTCTCAGGTTTTTTCGATAAGAGCTTCTGGACGGAGAGTTACGAGCAAACCCGGTGGCAAAATGACTGGACCATCTTCTACTGGTCGTGGTGGATCTCCTGGTCGCCGTTTGTGGGCATGTTTATTGCCCGGATATCCCGGGGACGAACAATTCAGGAATATGTACTGAGCGTGCTTATTGTACCTACATTGCTGACTTTTCTGTGGATAACGGCTTTTGGTGGTTCTGCCCTGTTCCTTGAGCTGAATGGAACGGCAGATATCATTTCAGCGGTACAAGAGAATGTAGCCACCTCTATTTACAACCTTTTTGAAAATTTCCCGCTGGCGGCGGTAACCAACTTTGCCGCGATTGTTTTGGTGATCAGCTTTTTTGTAACTTCTTCCGATTCCGGTTCACTGGTGGTTGATGCATTTACTTCAGGAGGTAAATTAAAGTCGCCTGTTGCCCAGCGGGTATTTTGGGCTTCTATGGAAGGTGCCGTAGCTGCAATATTGTTAATCGGAGGTGGTTTGAAAGCATTGCAGACGGCTGCCATAACCACAGGATTGCCATTCGCCATAATCCTGATCATTATGGCTATAAGTTTGCGCAAAGGATTGCAGAAAGAGCATGAAAAAGAAGAGTTGCACAAAAAAGCCAAAGAACGTGAATCTTATAAAGAACTTATTCAGCATCTGGTTGGTAATAAAAAAGAGGATGATGAATCGGACAAAACGGATGAAAAACAATCATAACGTATGAGTACCATAAAAAATCTGAAAACCATGCTTGTGTGTCTCGATCTGACGAAGATCGACAGGTCTCTGATCAGGTATGCCTCCTATCTGAGCCAGACACTGGAGCTTAAGAAGGTCATCTTTTTCCATGCCATTCAGGCCTATGACCTTCCCGATAAGTCGAGTAAAAAATTTCCGGATCTGGAAAGCGACCTGAGCACAAAAATAAAGTCGGAAGTCAATAGTGTGGTTTCCAGTCACTTTAAACGGAATATCAACACCGATGTGATCACAAGGATTGAGAATGAAGATGCTGCCAACGTAATTATTGATTTTACCCGTAAGGAGGAGGTCGATCTTGCCCTTATCGGTCAAAAATACGGTGAAGACCGTTCCGGGCATTATGGTCATAAGATTGCTGCTGAGGCATTAACTGACTTAATGTTTATCCCTGAGGAGCCTGATTTGTCGCTGGATAAAATTTTATGTGCAGTGGATTTCTCCAGGGTTTCGGAAAAGGCTTTCAGACGTTGCCTGGATATTTCTAAAACCGTAAATGCCAAACTCATCTGTCATTATCTGTATGATACCCACAAGAGCTATTTTCCGGCTACTACATTTAAGACCAAAGGTATGCTGGAGAAAAGGATTCAAAAGCGCTTCCGAAAATTCCTGGCTAAGTTTGACATGAGCCCGGATGATATGGAATTGAAGGTAAGGGTGAATGAAGAATTCAAGAGCCAGGCAGAGAAGCTTTACGAGGAAGCCGAGGAGCAGAAAGTTGATCTATTGGTGATAGGAGCAAAAGGGAAAACATCGGTCGTAACCAGCTTACTGGGCAATGTTACGGAAGGACTGAGGAGAATGGAGAAACAGATGCCCGTTATGATCATGAAAAATGTGAAAACCCAGAAGTAAATAATTTTTACCTTACTGGAATTTGTTTAGGATTTCCATTTTATTACCGAAATACCACCCAACCCCGGTCTTTTGATATTGAATTGATGGCTTGGGCAATGGTCTGGTATTCCTGTTGAAGTTCCCCTATCTTTTCCTGATCCTGACCCTCTTTTTGTGCTTGCTGCATTTCTTTTACTTTATCTTTTTGAGCCTTCTCCAGGATTTTTCGCTTATAAGCAATGATTGCCTCCGGCACCAGCATTTTGAGCTTCATATCTTCTGTTTCAACATAAACCCCGCTTTTCTTTTTGAAAAATTCACTTAGCTCGTATGCCGGGCTTAGCAGATCGGCGGCGAGCTTACTGATCTGTTCGTCGCTATGGTATGTGAAATGGCTTTTCTCAGGATGCGCTCCCTTGTTCAATATCTCCAGGTACTCTTCGAATATTTGCTTATAGATCAGGTTTTTGAATTCCAGCTCATCATTCAGTATCTCTTTGATGATATACTGTGCTACAGTGAGGGTTTTGGGATCGCTGTATTTGTCTTCCTTATAGGTGTATAGCTCTTCCTCGCCGTATTGCAGCAACAGCCGGATGATCTCCTTTTCCTGGGTTTCGGAATACACTTCTTCAATAAAAGCAGGAACCGAAGTGAGGTTTTGGTTGTTTTTTTCTTCTTTCTGGCGCCCGGCCTGTTCTCTTTTGTGTTTCTGCCGCGCCCTTTTATTCCGGATTTTGTTGGTTTCCTCATAGAGTATCTTCTCGTCGATATCGAGAATGCTGCTGCAGTTTTTAATATACACCGTCCGCATGATTCCATCGGGTATCATGGATATGGAGCGGACCACATCGTTGATCAGATTAGCCCTTTTTACCGGATCGTTTTGGGCTTCTTCCGAAAGCAAACGGGTTTTAAAGTGGATGAAGTCCTGTTCATTTTCTTCAATATATTTGACCAGATCAGAAGCACCCTGTTTTTTTGAGAATGAGTC
>JBNJFN010000426.1:0-2993 GCA_051746885.1 Bacteroidota bacterium
GATTGTTTCCTAATTAAATTGGCATAAGTCCTTTTAGGTTTCCGGCAAATGCGTATTGTAACATTATAATTTGTTTAGAATTTAGAATTTAGAATTTAGAATTTAGAATTTAAATATTGGCATACTCGTCACTTCAGCCGCAAGCCTTTTATTTCTCACTTTGATGAAAACCTCTGTGCCCGGCTCCGAATAGGCTGGCGGAACATATCCCATGCCAATTCCTTTTCTAAGCATAGGCGACATGGTTCCGGAAGTAACCTCTCCAATGATTTCATTTTCATGATTCAGGATTTCATAATGCTGCCGCGGTATACCTTTATCTTTCATGATAAACCCAACCAGTTTCTTGCTTACGCCCTCCTGCTTCTGTTTCCACAAATAATCTTTATCAATAAAATCCTTATAATCTTTAAATTTGACAACCCAATTAAGCCCTGCCTCTATAGGTGAAGTATTCTCATCAATATCATTCCCATACAGACAAAGGCCGGCTTCCAGCCTCAAGGTGTCCCGGGCCCCCAGTCCAACAGGCTTTATTCCAAATTCTTCGCCTGCTTCCAGAACAGCATCCCATATTTTCACCGCATGCTCATTGTAGGTATAAAGTTCAAAACCGTGCTCCCCCGTATATCCTGTAGCAGAAATGATCACATTATCTACCCCAGCTAATTTGCCAACTTTAAAACGAAAAGGTTTCATTTCAGCCAGGTTCTCATCAGTTACCTTTTCAAGGGTTGCCAGAGCTTTGGGCCCCTGAACGGCCAGTAACGACATTCTATCGGAAGCATCTTCCAACGTAGCGTTCATGGTATTCTGCTTCTGCCACCAATCCCAGTCTTTTTTTATATTGGCTGCATTAACAACAACCATATATTGCTGATCATCATATTGATATATAAGAAAATCATCTACCAGTCCTCCCTTGCCATTTGGCAAACAACTGTATTGTGCTTTTCCCGGTTTCAATTTCGCTGCATCATTAGCTGATACTTTTTGTATCAGATCATAAGCCTGAGGTCCGCTTATCCAGAATTCTCCCATGTGGGAAACATCAAAAATCCCAACCTTCTTGCGAACCGTTATATGTTCATCATTAATACCGGAATATTCAACAGGCATATTATATCCGGCAAACTCTACAATCTTGGCTCCAAGTTGTTTGTGTTTTTCTATGAGGGGCGTATTTTTCATAATTATCAGAAATATTGGTTATTTAGTTCTTGGGACAAAACTATAAAAATTTCGATTGAAATTTTTATACAAAACAAAGGCATTTGCTGTATTTATTTTTCCAGCACTTCAAACTCAACCCTTCTGTTCTTCTGTCTCCCTTCAGGGGTATCATTGGGAGCCACAGGCTCCGTGAATGAGTAACCCTCATAGGTAAGTCTTGCCTGATCTATACCCTGTTCCACCAGATAATCCACCACGCTCTTAGCTCTGTTTTCAGACAATTTTTTATTCGCCACATATGATCCCACATTGTCGGTATGGCCAGAAATTTCCAGTTTAACTCCAGGATTATCCTCCATTAATGTAATCACTCTCTCCAGCTCGGGATAGGAAGAAGGTTTTAATTTGTCACTATTGGTCTCAAAATAGATGTTGTCCAATACCACTTTTTTGCCCACTTCCACTTTATTCAATACAAAATCTTTATATATCGTATCGTTTACCATTTCCATTTCATTAAAATTCAAGTTTCGGGCAAAAAACAGGTAATCTTTTGCGGATATTTCTATTCCGTATTGTTTTTGTTCGGGAAGGCTGATGTGATACCTTCCGTTGGTATCTGAAAGATGGGTGGCAACAATTTGGTTTTTCTGGTTATCAATAACCTCCAACTTGGCTTCTATCCCCTGATCAGAGACAGTATCCATGATATGGCCTGAAAGATAAATGGTGGTATCGATAGCCAGCTTCTCAGGATTTCTGTATAAAAGCTCTTTATTTGGCTTTGCTTTCCAGGCTATGGAATCAATGGACACAGAAGATTCATATTCCCGCTCTTGTCCCAGGAAGATAATCTCGTACAGATCTTTGCCTCCCAAACCCTCTTCTTTGACAGTGGCATAATATCCCTTATTCTTCTCCCCTTCAATCATTCTGAATAACACATCATCATAAGGCGTATTGATGGGATAACCTATATTTTCAGGTTCTTGCCAGTCACCGGAGGCATCTCTCTCAGCCACAAAAATATCATAGCCTCCCATGGAATTATGCCCTTCGGAACTGAAATACATTTTGTCATCCGTGTCATTGACAAAAACCCCCTCCTCATTAAGGGAAGTATTAATGGTTGAACCTAAATTAACGGGATAACTCCATTTCCCCTTCTCATTCTTTTCACTATAGAATATATCTTTTTTCCCCTGGCTATTTTCATCCAGATCGGACACAAAATAAACGGTATTGCCATCATTCGTCAGGCACATCGAACTTTCCTTTGCATTGGTATTCACCAAACGGGAAAAATTTTTGGGTCCTTTCCATCTTCTTCCGTTATGTTCATAATAATATATGTCCCCTTTATCTTTATGGCCCTGGTAAACATATATCCTCCGGGGATCGGAGGTAGTCTCCACTATGGCATTATTGTGCCGTGAGAACATTTCGCCTGAAATCAACTGAGCCTGCTGCCATTGCTCATTCTTGCGGCGTGAGCGAAAAATGTTACTATAGAATTTTTGGTCTCCTGGCCATCTGTCGTTGTTCTTTTCATGTTTTCGTCTTGAAGTAAAATAAAGTACCGAATCGCCTTTAAAAACAGGTCCGTAATCATCATAGGGTGAATTAATCTGCTCGCCCATATTGTGAATATTCACCCGCACCGGTTCTTTCACCAGCTCTTTGCCGTTGTTGCACTGACGAATGTACACATTAATCCGACTTCGGTCTATATCCATATCCTTAATAATGTCAGAATCAAGGCACTGTTTGTAATTCCGGATGGCATTCTGAAATTCCGAATTGAAATGATAGGCCCTGGC
>JBNJFN010000427.1:0-2928 GCA_051746885.1 Bacteroidota bacterium
GAAACCAGGGAAACAGGCCGGATGTATTTCTGTCGCAATTTGAAAGGAAAGGGGATTTTTACCAGCAGGGGATACAGTATCAGATAACCGGTAAGCAGATAAAAAATAATGCTGTGCCTGGGATCTGCCACCAGAGGCAACGGATATTGAAAGAATTGATCTGTGGGTTGAAGAAATAAAAGAACCTTGAAAGCAAGGAGAGTTACACCCGCGATAACTACAAAAGCGGCGGGATACAAATATCGGAGCCTTCCTTTTTCATATATCAGGGTGTATAGTATGAACATTACAAGGAAGATCCATATATAGGCCCCTGCCAGATAATAAACCAGGGGGAAAAGAGCTGGTGCAATGTACCGGTTTTGCTTTTTATCCTGAAGGATGGTAAATAAAAAATAGAGCAAAACCAGAATAAAGCCAAGGTTATACTCCATCTGATGATAATAGTGGGTTTGCATGAGAAGCAACAGGCAGGAGGGTATCATAAAAAACAACGGCGAATACGAGGGATCGAGAGACAACCGGCGATTGACCTGAAAAAAAATGATTCCCGGCAATGTTAGTATGACGGACAGAATAAGTGCTCCGTGAACCGGATTGATATAAAAACGGGTTAACAATTCACCGGCAAATTCCAGGAGGCCACCGGGTTTAATGAAGTATTCATGAAGGCCTTCCCCGGAAAAAATCAGCAGGGTTTGCTTCTCCTGGAAAAAAAGCACATAATCGCCAAACCAGTAAAAATATCCGAAAGTAAGGATGAAAAAGAGGGCAAACAGATAATAAATATAGGTGTTTCGGAGATCTTTTGTTGTCCGGCTCATATATGGTTTTGATTTTCTTTCATGATACGTATCGAATTTGAGTGCGGTCATTCATGAATACCCCATTCTGTTTCAGCAGAGCCTTCCTTTTCTTTACCCTTAAACCATTTTTGGGTAGTATCTACGGAATTTCCGGCCTTTGCACTCAGTGATTCTTGGTTTGCTGCCCTGGCAAAGTCTCTGGGGCTAAAGTTTATTTTATTTTTAACAAATTCCGGGATATTAAAGGTTTTCAGCATGTTGTTGTAACGGGTGGGATCCTCCTGGGGAAGCACGAAAGGTTTCCCAATTTCACCTGAAGGGCCGAACCGGGCGAAATATGGCCGGGCAGACCGTCCGTCTCTTCTTTTGCTGCTAAAAACCAGCCATCTGCCATTGGACGACCAGGTATGGTAGCTTTCTGTTTCATCGCTGTTGAGGTCCATCCTCCTGGATTTTCCGGTCTTCAGATTAAGCAGGTGTAAATCTGCTTCTTTGTGCCAAATGGGGAAGGTTCCATAGTCATGAAGTGTAAACACCAGATATTGTCCATCAGGGGAAATTCGCGGAAAAGAAACGCTTTTATTTCTTTTGGCAGCATCGAACACAATTTCAGTTTCGCCAAATGTCCTGGTTTCAGGGTCAAAAGCCTTTCTGGCCAGGTCATAATGAATGTCTTTTACATTTTGCACACTGTAATTTTCTTCCACCTGCCTTGTCCTGCAAAAGTAAAGGTACTGGCCATCCGGTGACCAGGAGGGGAAGGTTTGCATATGGTCTGTGGTATCCTGTTCCCGGATGTACAACATTTCGTTTTCTTCGCGGTCATAAAGCATCAGGGCTGACACCTGATCGTAAACTTCAATGCTTTTTTGGCGATGGGCGTAGAAACTTTGTTTTACCTTATTGGAGGAAAAGGCCACGTATCTTCCACCGGGGTGCCAGGAGGGATAGGTAGCACCACCGGGCATATTTTCCGCTTTCAATGCGGTTCGGGTGATATTGCCGTCTTCCATGAAATAGGTTCCTCCTTTTGATCCCCTTATATGGATCAGGAATTCATCCGGGTTGTTTTGATTGAAAGCATGACAGTTGGCACAGTTCTTTTCAAGGATCTGATTTTCTATCAGCGATTCTTCCCGGAAATCCTCCAATGATCTTTGCATGATCTTCATTTTCGACCAACTGTAGTAACCGGGGTAAAGCAGACGGTAGCTCAGATATGGATCGATGTTTTCATTGGCTACATTCATATATATGGGACGGAACTGTTTCAGTGTGTCTTTGTCCTTTTTTGAAGAAGTGACTTGAATTTTTATTTTATCTCCCTTGCTTTCACCAATCAATTTTGTCCAGGAACCTTTGGGAAAACGGACAATACCATCGGAAGAGGTTACAGAGAATTGGGTATCGTTTGAAGAAGAAGTCACCGTGATCCTGAAAAAATCTCCGTCTTCCTGAATGAGGAAATTCATCGGGGCGATATTGGGAGGTATGGTCACGCCGGCATAATCCGGATCAATGGCTGGCTTTCGGTTCAGCTTTTGGGTGTTTTCAAAATTTTCAGTTGAGCAGCCACCAATCAGTATTGCGATTGTAGTGATAAAAATTTGAACGGATCTTATATAGGGTTTCATTGTTACTGGTTTTTGGGTCAGGATGTTTCCTCATGGAATTTATACAATTTGTTTGCAAAGATATAACAAGGCAAAATTACAATTTTCTTTTTAGGCTGCATCATTCAGAAACGAATAAAATAAAGTTTCTGAATGCGGGTGAGAGTGCGGGAGGGATGCAGCCAACCCCGCTTTAGAAAACCAGCTTTTTGCGAAAAATATTGAAGTAAAAAGCTAGGTTTTTCAATTGCGGCAGAATTATTTTTGAATAATTCGGGTTAGAATGATCGAATTTTGGTGGTGATGATGAAAAAATGATATTACGAAGTCTGGACCCAGGTTTTAGCCTCACAAGCCTGTATGAGAATTCACCGGTGTAAAACATAATTGAATTATAAAATCCGGCCGATCTACCCCCTTTGTGATAAGGCAACCGGTCGGACGGGTATACTATGTTCCTCAGGATGCTTCAATTGCGCTCCAACCAAATAATACACCTTAATAAAGGA
>JBNJFN010000428.1:0-2925 GCA_051746885.1 Bacteroidota bacterium
CACCGAGCTTAGCGGGGAGCTTATAGAGGCCATGCTGGAGCTGCGCAAGCAGGCCAGGAAGAACAAGGATTTTGATACAGCCGACAGCATACGCGACCGCCTCGAACAGCTGGGCATCACCATAAAAGACACAAAGGACGGCGCCGAGTGGGAGGTGACATAGTCACTAATCACATTTCACCGGTGTTATAGTAATAAGATTTTTTCGCTTAATATCAGTTTATTGTAAGAATTATTTTTACCCAGGAATAAGGTCTTTTCCAAATAGAATACTGTATTATTTTGAATAGCTAAGAACTAATAATCTTTTTTGCCAGAATATATACTCTTGACCCTAAATAATCCGGCCATCTTGAATCTTTATCTACATCCAGCTCTTCAGTATTCTTTATTGCTCTTCTGACATGCGGCACAAAAAGATCAGGGTCATAATTAGCCTTGTTGAAACCCTCAAGGATTTGACCAAGCTCATACTCACAGGCTGTTTTTGTTGAGGTTACTTTTCTGTTTCGGTATAAATTGTCTTTTTTATCCTGAGACAGCTCTGATATTCTTGTGTGATGACAAAGAAGCCATAATTCAAATGATGGATTACTCAGACCAAAAAAATAGTTCTTCTGGAAACATAATTGAGCTACAGTTTTTATTTCTTTAACTTCCCAGGATTGATAATCCCTGTCAATGACCATCCATAATTCATCATCCTCACTTATAACATACTTATGTTCAAACTCCATTAATTGAGCAATTACTGATTCAGGATTTGATCTGTCATCAAGCTTTGGTAAAACCTCAACATGAAGATTTCTTACATTATATTCTATTGCCAGAGCTTCAAAATATATACGTTCAGTTTTTCTTCCCTCGGTTGCTATAATTATAAGATTTGCACTAAGCTTACCTTCAGGCCTGACAAAGGATTTACGAATACGTGCCATATGTTACCAGTTTAAATCTTTTGGATTAGCGAGAAACGGTATTGCTCCGTATCTCCCATTAAGATATCCTTTCCTTATATCCTTATCCTTTCTTGGTTTGAACTCCAACAGGGAATACAGTTTTGTAGAGCCGGTTTTATCCTTTTCAACGAACCAGATTTCATCTTTCCGCAGAAGATTAAGATCTAACAGGCATGATTCATGAGTGGTAAGAATAAGCTGACCTTGTGCATCCATAGCATTACTGAAAAAATATTCAAGAATACCTTTAGTCAATATTGGGTGCATGCTCCTATCAATCTCATCTATAACATAAACTGAATCATTTTTCGTCAAATCAATTAGGGAAGGTATTATGTCGAGAAGTCTTCTTGTACCATCAGACTCTTCGTCTAAGTCAAATGTTTTTTTTGAACCGTCAATTGCTAAATGCTCTGTTCCTAAAACATAGGCATGGACTTCACCATCTTCAGACTTTTGTAACGCGTAATTCTTATTCATGTCAGGCAAGCTTAAAAGTCCATTCCTCTTAGGCTTAAGGTCACTTATTATATCCCGGATTAAATCGATTGGTATATCCTTGATATCTTTCTCAGGGTCAACAGATTGCTTAACTAACTTATGTACACCTGTTTTAAAGTATTTCAGGAACTCTGAGAACAAATTGGCAAAGTCTTGGTTTTCATCAATCTTGAACTCTAGATCCTCATATCTGGTTTTTGGGAATATGATCTTTAAGTTTGAATCAAACCACACATAAACTTTATCTATTTCTTCAATGAAGTCCAGATTCCTTTCTCTGCATTCTCTCAGGAATAATCTGTTCTTTGGAGTGCCACGTGCAGTAAATCTGGCAAATTCTTCATTCTCTTTTGATGTGAACGTGACTCCATCAAAAGACGTTTCATAATGATCAGTTACGAAATTCCGCGAAAATATTTCCTTTTCAGTTCTCTTATTTATTTCAAACAGCCATTCTTCCAGAATCATTTCGTTATTAAATTCAAATCCATAAGAATAGCATTTGTCTGATATCTTTAGTTCAAGTTCAAGTTTAGACCTTGTTTGCTTCTCTGGTTTTTTAAGTTTAAAAGGATTATACACAATACCACCGTCCAAAGGAAAACCTTTTGTAACCATAAACTCCATAAAGCCTATTGCTTTTACTAAATTGGATTTCCCGGAAGCATTGGCTCCATAAAGAATTCCGGTTTTTAAAGCAGGTATATCATCTCTCTTTTCATTACGTACGATATGGTTTGAAAGATAGGAACCCTGACCTGGATATAACGAAAACTCTATCTCGTCATTAAATGACAGAAAATCGCGAACAAATAGTCTGATAATCATATTTATTGTTGTTTGTTTGGCACAAATTTACGATATTTTCGTAATTGCAAAAAATATTTTTTGCTTTGTTCCACATAATAACAATATACTCATAATGACACCTGTTTAAACAACCACCTCTACATTTACAATTTTCTTATGTCCCAGGTATTTCACGCTATCCAGTATACTTACCCTACGGTGACTGGCAGACTTATCCCCTACTATCATAGATATATCCCGGCTATTAACGTTTATTGCCAGCACATATTTTGAGTATTTCTTCCAGGTGTCACCGGGGATAATCGACTGCATATACTTTTCTATTCGGAGATTTTCAATATCCGTATACAAAAACACCTCCTTTATACCACCAATGGACTTCTCGATACCATTCTTAGTGAATTTTATATAACCAATCTCCTCCATTGGCTTTATCCATGTCCTCAAAAAATAATAGACAGCAATTGACACCATTATTACCAGTCCGGCCAATGAAAACCAGCTTCCCTCCCATCCGCCAAGCCTGTCAGTAAAAGACAATACCGCTAACCCAAACATTGGTATTATCACCATAACAGAATAGAGTATCCTCATTCTTTTTCCATACTTACCCGGATTGTTACTATCTGTTTTGTATATTTTATACATATGTCTT
>JBNJFN010000429.1:0-2924 GCA_051746885.1 Bacteroidota bacterium
ATTAAATTTACAGTATAAAAATATCGACTAGACGTTTAATATGAAAAAATTTATTAACATCGAATCAAAAATAGACAACATAAGCCTTATAGAAAAATTCATTGACAATTTTTCTGAAGAGAACAAGATTGATTCTGACATGTACGGTAAAATTCTCATAGCTACCGTAGAGGCAGTGAATAATTCCATCGTGCATGGAAACAAGGAGGATGTTAATAAAAGTGTTTATCTGGAAATGCAGAAAGAGGGGAGTCAGATCAAAGTATATGTGAAAGATGAAGGAGAAGGCTTTGATTATGAGAGCATACCAGATCCCACAAAACCTGAGAACCTCGAAAATATTCACGGCCGTGGCATTTATCTTATGAATCATCTTGCTGATGAGGTAAATTTTTACAACGATGGGGCCATCGTGCAAATGGTTTTTAATCTGGAATAATGCCAGTCAATATATTTTATAATTATTCTGCATTTCCTACACCATCTCAAAATAAGCTTATACAACTCGCTGAATTCGTTTTAAAGCAAGAAAACCAGGAAGCGGGAACCATCAATCTTATTTTCACCGATAACAAGGAGATTTTTTCTTTAAATGCCCAATATCTAGATCACCATTATTATACCGATGTCATTGCTTTTTATTACAGTAAGTCAAGCCCGGTTGAAGGTGATATCTTTATTAGCCTTGATAAAGTAGATGAAAATTCAAGAGCATATAACTCCGGATTTGAAAATGAATTGATACGGGTTATTGTGCATGGGCTTTTACATCTTATTGGCTATACCGACAAAACCGACACGGAAAAAGAACGCATGCACCATCTTGAAGACAAATATATCGAGTATTATAATTTGAATTTCCGCTAGCTTATTTAGAATATACTATCTGTTTCTTTTCACGTTATTATATTAATTTTGTTCTGCATTTTTATACAGTATGATGCAGCATGATGTTATTGTAAATTTTTGAATCTGATCTGTTACCACATATGAACCCGAAATATGATGTAATTGTAATAGGAGCCGGACATGCGGGAAGTGAAGCTGCTGCCGCTGCAGCCAATCTTGGATCAAAAGTTTTACTTATTACCATGGATATGACCAAAATTGCCCAGATGTCATGTAATCCTGCCATGGGAGGTATTGCTAAAGGTCAGATCGTAAGGGAGCTCGATGCTTTGGGTGGATATAGTGGCATTGTTACTGATGAAAGCATGATTCAGTTTCGGATGCTAAACCGGTCAAAAGGGCCTGCAATGTGGAGTCCCAGGGCACAGTGCGACCGGTTAAAATTTTCAAGGATATGGCGTGAAAAACTTGAATCCATTCCTCAGTTGGATTTCTGGCAGGATATGGCGGTGCGGTTAATTATTAAGAACAATACCGTTTATGGCGTGGAAACACGACTGGGAATTCCTTTTTATGCCAAAACGGTGATTTTAACAGCCGGAACATTCCTAAACGGCTTGATGCATATAGGCTCTAAAAAGATTTCCGGTGGCCGTGCCGGAGAACGAGCTTCTACTGGTTTGTCCGAACAACTTCTTGAGCATGGTTTTGAGACAGGTAGAATGAAAACAGGGACACCTGCCCGTATTGACGGAAGGACCATTGATTATTCCAAATTACAGGAGCAAAAAGGAGATGAGCACTGGAAACAATTTTCCTTTCTGCCACTTAAAGATATTCTAAAGGTTAAGAAAAGCTGTTACATTACTTTTACCGATCCAAATGTGCATAAGATACTGGAAAAAGGCTTTGATGAATCCCCTATGTTCAACGGTACCATCAACAGCATTGGACCCAGATATTGTCCCAGTATAGAGGATAAAGTAGTAACCTTTGCTGACAAGAATGCACATCAGCTTTTCCTTGAACCCGAAGGAGAAAATACAGTAGAGTGTTACCTGAATGGGTTTTCATCTTCCTTGCCCTGGGATGTTCAGTATGAAGGCATCCGAAAGCTTCCAGGATTTGAAAAAGCCCAAATATTCCGCCCAGGTTACGCCATTGAGTATGATTTTTTTTCTCCTACGCAACTACATTATACCATGGAGACCAAAAAGATCAGCAATCTTTTTCTTGCTGGTCAGGTGAACGGAACCACTGGTTATGAAGAAGCAGGTGCGCAGGGTCTCATTGCCGGTATCAATGCTCACCAGAAGATTCACGATAAAAAAGAATTTATTTTAAACAGGGATCAGGCTTATATTGGAGTATTGATAGATGATTTGATCACCAAAGGTGTTGATGAACCCTACCGGATGTTCACTTCCAGAGCAGAATACAGGTTACTATTACGACAGGATAATGCCGATATAAGACTTACCGAATTAAGCTACAAGCTGGGACTTGCGTCTGAATACCGGTATAATCTTTTGAATGAGAAAATTTCCTACAGAGATCATATTTTGAATTTTATCCGGAATTACAGTACCCCACCTGAAGAGATCAATCGTTTGTTACAACAATTGAATACGTCGAAGACTCAGCAAAAAAGGAAGCTGGTGAATATTCTTTTAAGACCACAGGTGAATATTTATCAATTGATCGAATACGTTCCGCAATTGAAGGAACTATATGATTCCCTTCCGGAACGAAGGAATGAGATTATGGAATCGGTAGAGATCATCATTAAATACAGTGGCTATATTGACAGAGAGAGACAGATTGCCGGTAAACTGAATCGCCTGGAGCATATTCGTATCCGGGATAACTTCAATTACGATCAGATTCAGTCCCTGTCCATAGAAGCCCGGCAAAAGCTGGACCGTATACGGCCCAGAACCATCGGACAAGCTTCACGGATCAGTGGTGTTTCTCCTTCTGATGTTAGTGTGCTTTTGATGTATCATGGAAGATAACGTTCCACGTGGAACATTAATATAATAGATTATGGAACAGTCAGGTACAATTATTACAGG
>JBNJFN010000430.1:0-2917 GCA_051746885.1 Bacteroidota bacterium
CCTGTAGTCCGAGCAACCGATTGTTGAATTGGATTGATGTCATGGTCATAAAATTTTGGTGTTTTCTGTCTAACAAATATAATGAAAATATAAACGCCTCCAAGAGGTTTTGGAAATAAATTTCTATGTATTTGGACTAATTCTAAATAATAACAGTTTTATTTTATTGTTTTTCAATGTCTTCCAATTTTAAATTCAATACCTTCTAAATTACAACCAAAATTTCGGAATGTCAACCCTGTTTAAGTTTAAACAAAATTTTCAATGGCCAACGACATCTCTTCATGCTATAAAAGCCTGTAAAAAAGGATTTGTGATTATATTTGTCTTAATAATTTGTTGAATTTTTTAGACACCTGTACCTTCAAGGCAGGTATCAAGCAGGTTAAATGATTTCAGATGATATTGACATTTTTCGTTTCAACAGAAACAACAAATCAATATCAAAACACTGTTTTTCAGGTTTCTAAAAACATTTTTCAGGTTATTTAAATTTGATTTAAATTCCTATGACACCTTTCAAATCCACCTCCGCTGCAGTGGTTTTCTCGCTTTGCAAACCCTCGGGCTCCAATCTTTCGGAAAAAGATATAAAACAGGCAGATCCGGAAAAAACAATGGATTTTGCAGCCAGAAACGGGGTAGCACCATGGTGTTACCACCAACTCTCCACATTAAAAACAAACAGTGAAGCCGTTCAAAAGCTGATAAAAAAGTTTCGCATGCATTATTTGCAGACGCTTTTACTGAATCAGCAAAAATGGAAGGTTTTCAACGACATGAATAACCTGGCACAGCAAAACGGAATAGCCATCATCCCCCTTAAGGGGACAGCCCTGGCCTTCACACTTTATTCGCAGGAATCCCTTCGCCCCATGGGTGATATTGATATCCTTGTCCCGGCTACAGAGATTTTCAGATTTCGTGAAATTCTCATGGAAAAAGGTGCCCGTCAACTTCACGTTCCCATATCTAAACTCCATGAGCAGGTTCACGCCCATATTCCCGCCCTTTCCTGGCAAAATACGATGATTGAACCTCACCAACGTCTTTTTGCGCTGGGGAGTAAATTCAACTTGCCAGATACAGACCTTTTCAACCACACAACTGATTCGACTGAATATTCAACACTGACAATATTCAATGATCTTATGCAGACTTACCATTTGTGCAGTCATACCTATAAAGAATATAAGATGGGAGGCATGCGATTGGGATGGCTGCTTGATATTGCGTTGATCTTAAACAGAAACAACGATGACGAAAAATTCCGGGAAAAAGTAATGGGCATCAATCCCAAAGCAAGAAAGGAGATAGCATCTGTTTTGCAATGGGCGTCTCTATTGAATTCTGATAACAAAATAGAAAAAACAAGCATCCCCTTTCCAAAAGAAGAAATGTTTAAAAAGGAACACGACCCTGAAGGAAAACACAAAATCATGATCCTGCATCAAATCGCAGGTATGCCGAAATTTCGATCAAAAGCAACAATGCTTTTTCGCGAATTCTTTCCCGAAAAACGGTATATGGATCACCAATACGGAAAACACGATGGATGGGCTCTTCTGAAACTATATTTTAAAAGAATTGCCGGGCAAACTTGAATCCTATATATTATATAGAAAAGTCAAAGAGGCAATTATTTCTGATTTTGTTTAAGCAGATCAACAACCCGGACACAGGCCCGCCATAAATGGTCATTGGCTAGTTCAAGATTATGAAGAAAATCATCCTCCGTCGGGCGTCCCGAATCAACCAGATCGGTAACGGCTTTGATGCAAAAAAACGGAACATTGTGCAACTGCGCCACCCATGCTACAGCAGCAGCTTCCATCTCTTTTACATCAGCATTCAACTTCCGGATGTTTTTTTCATCTTCGGGTGGCATATCCAGCGAATTGCCGGTTGAAATAATGCCGGTTGGGAATTCATCCCCGACAATTTTGGAAATATCCCAGACAGGAAAATATCCGATGCTTTGTTTATCCCAGCCGGGAATGGGAACCCTCCTGTCATGAAATACCACATAGTCGCGACTAAGGTAAACATCCCCGATATCCGCACCTTTTTCTTTAAAGGCTCCGGCGGTTCCGGCATTGATGATCAGAGCAGGTTTGTAGCAATCCACAGAAAAATGTGTGGCAAGCGTCGCGGCCTGGGTTCCGATCAGGTCAAGACCGGTATCAGCATCTTTCCCATTAATAACCAATGAAATATCCATCCCTTCATAAGAACCCGTCCATGCCTGCATCGGCATAACCGGAACAAAATCAGGATCCTCGCTGAGATTAAATGCCTGAATAATGGCTCTTGCTTCCGATTCCATCGCAACAATAAAGGTGATCTTATTTTTTTCCATAATCAATCAAAATTAATTGTCAACTGCAACGGCCCTGCACGATCTTTCTGTTCAAGGTTGGTCACCGAAATGCCCAGCAACCTGACCGGTTTTTCGGGACCGGCCAAATTTAACAAATCCTTTGCAGCATTACGAATATGTTTTCGTTCATTCAATAGATACGGATACGTTTGTGAACGGGTAATTTGCTCGAAATCATTATATTTAAGTTTTAAAGTAAGGGTTTTCCCAAATACGCCATGTCTGGTTATCCGATTCCACAAACCTTCTTCTAGCTCTTTGATGCTGTTCCACATTTCCTCCGGTGTTTCCAGATCCTGATGAAATGTATTTTCAATTCCAACCGACTTCCTGATGCGATGGGCAACAACAGGCCTCTCATCAATTCCGTGGGCAAAATTGTAAAAAACCGGACCTGCTTTTCCAAAATTTCGGACAAGCATCTTAATGTCTGCCTCACGAAGATCTTTGCCGGTAAAAATATTCAGGTCATTCATTTTTCTGGCAGTTTCGGGCCCGATGCCATGAAACCGGTTTACGGGAAGATCATCAAGGAAT
>JBNJFN010000431.1:0-1396 GCA_051746885.1 Bacteroidota bacterium
GTATCCGATATCACGAACCGGGGATATGTTATATTGCTCTGTCAGCTTGTTGGGGAAGGTTTGAATTTCATATAACCTGAAATAGGGGTTCAGGGAGAAAATATTGAATGGTTTTAATGCCCCGGTGAGTTGAAGCCCGTACCGGTGAAAAGCGCCCATATTGTGTACTTCTGTAACCAACATATTGTTATCGTTCACAAACATCAGATCATTGAATACACGTGAGGCTTTATTGTAAAAAAGCCGGCCCGAGAAATAATTTTTACCTGCTCTGAATGGGTAGGCCAGGGATATTTCATCATGATACTCATATTGCAAACGTGTATTGCCGCTATGTAGAGCAAACGGGTCACTTATTGAAACAGCCGGGTTGAGCTGATAAATGTTTGGCCTGTGCACCTTCCGCCTGTAGGTCAGCTTTATGTTTTGATCTTTGTTTAACTGATAGCTGATATTGACATGAGGCAATAAAATAAAATCATTGTAATCCAATTGATCCGGCATGCCGGAGACTGATTTTTCAATGCGGGTTCCCACACTTACAAAAAGGGGAGAGGCAGCGAAGGAGGCTTTGCCATATCCGGCCAGGATATCTTCGTGGTAGGAAAAGTTCTTTTGATTCATGTCTTCCATTCGCCTGACCGTTCCTTTTGCTCCTGCCGAAAAATTCCACCGGTCAGTAGGTCCGGATGTAAAGTCGATTTTCACGATTCCCGTATGCTGCAACGGCCGTAAGGTATTATCGATGCTTTCAGAAAAAGCAAGTGTAGAACTGTCGGTATTGTAACGGGTGGTATTTCTGGAGTTCAGATGATAATAGCTGGCATCCAAAGTCAATTCGCTGCTTTTGTTAAACAAGTGTTTGTAATAGAAAGAAGCAAAACTCAGGTAATTGATGTCTGTATCCGCTTTATGAGCAGACCAGTATTGCTCATCCATGGTTGTTCCTGTGGCCTGAAGCCTGACATCACCGTCGTGTTCGTTTGAATAGGGATTGAAATAACCATAAAAGTTGAATGCATTCTTTTCGTTCAGGTGGTAATCGAGGCCTGCGTGGAACCGGTGCGACCAGTTATTTTGGCGAACATTACTGAAGGAAGTGATGGTGGTGCTTTCTGATTGCCTGTTTAGCCGGCGAATATCATTTTCGATGATATTGAAATTACTGAGCTCACCGTTGTAGGAGGTGTAAAGGTTGAACTTTTGCGTGCCATAATGGATGCTGTAGTTTGGAAACAGATAAACCTCCGACCTTGAAGTGGGAATCTCGCCGTGAATCTGTCCGCTGATCCCCGTCTTTTTCTCTTTCAATATTACATTGATAACGCCGTCGGCATCAGCATCGGAGGCTGCATCAGGCACGTGCATCACTTCAATCTTATTGATCTGCTCTGCA
>JBNJFN010000431.1:1496-2913 GCA_051746885.1 Bacteroidota bacterium
CATGATTTTCGGATTTAAGTTTCACATTTTTCTTTTGCAAAGAATGTGAACCTACCGTTATAAAGCAATTTTCTGGGATACAAGGAAGGATTTTGTTACCGGTGGCAAATTTTTCTATTCCGGCTGTTGCCAATTTGTTACGAACGGTAATATTATGGTATGAATGGCAATGATCTCAGAAATGATAGCGCTCCATTTGTGTGTGAAATGCTTTAACCTTTTGACGGGAAACGGGTACGGATGCTTCTGTATTTAACAGCTTAAGCCGGTAACCGGAAGCATTCCCCTTTTTCTGGCGGATTTTTTTCAGGTTGACCAGGTATGCGCGGTGGGTTCTGAAAATATAGGGTATATTGGCCAATTGCTTTTCAATGTCACCAATCGAATTGCGAATGACTTTCTTTTTAATTTGGTCCTTCAGGCTCAGATAAAAATTAACATAGTTTCCGTCTGATTCGGCATACAGGAATTGAGAAGGATAGAAACTCAACTTTTCCTTTTTTAGCCTGGATTGTATTTGGATCATTTCTTCTTCCGGGAATGCCTGGGCAACCTCCTCCGGACCGGGACGATGTGTGAGGGTTCGTTGGTTAAGCCATTGATGATAGGCAAGGGCTGTAAAAAAAGTGAAGGGGATGATCCCAACCAAAATGGCCCGGGTCAATGAATCAAGGAAGGTTGACAGGTTCCATCTTTCTGCCGGTGGTTCGAGCAGAAAACCTGCCAGGTAAATAACCAGGCCAAGACTTAAGAGAATCATTAAAATTGAGGTAACTTCTTTTAAGAAGGTCCATTTGTTTTTTTCAGAGAAAATCCCCGTGTTTTTAATGAGTTTTATAAAACCAAAAACAGCCGCGGCCGCGATCAGGCCGTATATGGCCATGGTGGCGGCATAGCTTATCCCCATAGATTTGTGGGCGGCCAGGGGCTTATAGAAAACGACAAAAATGAAAAAGAACAGGGCAATGATCAAACTGCCGGACAGAGGTTTCCGGATGATGTAATTTTGCGGAAACTCCTTGGTAAGCCAGGTATGGAAGAGTTTATTCATTATTTGTTTGTTTCGTCAGGTCTCCAAAAAACAAAGACAAAATAAAAAAATTTTCCCAAAGAGGTATTGCATAATTCATAAAAAGCTATTACTTTTGCCTTCTGTTAAAACGAAGCGGATCTTTAACATATAAATTCCTCAGTAGCTCAGTTGACTGGAGCATCCCGATGATAATCGGGAGGGTCGTCAGTTCGATCCCGAAAGCTTTCGGGATGATCTGGAGAAGAGGAAAAACAATATAGAAGAAGCTCTTTACATAATAAACACTCCTCAGTAGCTCAGTTGACTGGAGCATCCCGATGATAATCGGGAGGGTCGTCAGTTCGATCCCGAAAGCTTTCGGGATGATCTGGAGAAGAGGAAAAA
>JBNJFN010000432.1:0-2906 GCA_051746885.1 Bacteroidota bacterium
CCGGTTCCCAGTTTTTTCTTTGTCAACAATCCATCATCTGCTAACTTATTCAAATAATTAGCTGCCGTTATCCGTGAAACATTCAGGTCATTAACGACGAATTCAATTTTCGTGTACGGGTGTTTGAATAAATTATTCAACAAATCCTGACTATAGAATTTATATTTATCTCGTATTTTATGTTTATAACTCATCATAAGACCACTAATCTTCAGAATTAATTCTATTGTCTCTCTGGATGTTTGCTCTATTCCATTTATCATAAACAAGAGCCACTCCTCCCAGGTATCAGTTTCTCTGATCTTTTGGAGTAAGCGGTAGTAGTCAGGTTTATTTTTAATAATATAATTGCTTAAATACAGTATCGGCAGATCTTGTAATTTTTCCTGAATCAGGTATAAAATATTGATAATACGGCCTGTTCTTCCATTACCATCATAAAAAGGATGAATACTCTCAAATTGATAATGTATAATTGCCATTTTAACCAATGGATCATATTCATTCTCATCCTGAATATTAACAAATCTTTCCAGGTTATCCATCAAGCGCTCAATATCCTTATAATCTTGCGGTGGAGTATATATCACTTCCCCTGTTGCAGAATTTTTTAATTCCGTCCCCGGAAGTTTTCTAAATCCCGCTTTGTTTCCTTCCAGTTCCTCCTGTATCTTTATAATGATATTATTGGTAAGAAAACCTTTTTCTGAGATTAATTCAAATCCTTTTCTCATCGCCGAAACATAATTCTGTACTTCTTTTGCATTTAATGATGAGTAGGAATCCGGATTTAATTCCGATTTATATAAGTCGTCATGGGTGGTGATAATATTCTCAATAGCTGAACTATCTTTTGCTTCCTGCAATCCAAGGGTGTTTATTAATATATTTTGATCAGGTATCCTGGACGCAATTCCTTTTAACTCAGCAAGGGCTGCGTGAGCTGAAGGCAGACTTTTCAATACTTTTTTAGTTTCTATGTCTTGATCTAAAGGGAGTTCTTTTAATTTCCAGTTCTTATCCCGTTTCATTATGTAAAGATTTTTAAGTTTTCTTTACAAAGAACGTTCCTTATGTTAAGTAATCCAAATTTTCTTTACAAAGCCTGTCATGAATGTAAAGAATATCTTCATTTTTTATCATTAGTTGCTTCTGTATATTTCCAGGAGTATTCAGCCCGGATTTACAAATAGTGCCAATGTATAAATTAAAAGTGAATGAGGCGATTGAACAACCTTGTTTGAGACTTTCGACCTCATCACAGCATTATACCCACTATCTTTTAAAACCCGAACCTGATACCTTGTGCCAGAGGAAGATCGGAGCCGTAATTAATTGTGTTTGTTTGTCTTCTCATGTATATTTTCCATGAGTCAGATCCGGATTCCCGTCCACCGCCAGTATCTTTTTCACCTCCGAATGCACCTCCTATTTCAGCCCCTGATGTCCCGATATTGACATTCGCGATACCACAATCTGATCCTGTCTCCGAGAGGAATATTTCTGACTCGGTAAGGTTTTGTGTAAAAATGGATGATGACAAACCCTGGGGAACGTTATTATTCAATTGAATGGCCTCTTCAATGGTTTTATATTTTATCAGGTACAAGATGGGTGCGAAGGTTTCTTCCCGGACAATCCCAAAATGATTTTCTGCTTCAACCAGCGCCGGCACAACATAATTATCACAACAGAATTTTTCTCCATCCAGAACCTGTCCGCCAAAGATTATCCTTCCGCCCTCTTTTTCAGCTTCTGCAAGAGCATCCTTAAATGCCTTAACGGCAGTGGTATCTATCATCGGTCCGACAAGCACATTTGCATCAAAGGGATTGCCGATTTTTTCAGCCACACCCTGGTAGGCTGAAATAAGATTTTTCTTTACTGTGTCATAAATACTCTCATGAATAATTAATCTTCTGGTTGAAGTGCACCGTTGACCGGCTGTTCCAACAGCGCCAAAAACTACAGATTTGATTGCCATTTCAAGATTGGCATGTTCAGAGATTATCACTGCGTTGTTTCCGCCTAACTCCATTATTGTTTTTCCCAGCCTTTTCCCAACTATAGCGTTGATTCGTTGTCCCACCGCCGTGGAGCCTGTAAGTGAAACCAGTGGAATTCTTCTGTCCGATGCAAAATTATCACCCAGAACTGATGATTTTGCAATGATCATATTAAACACACCTTCCGGAACCTCGTTCCTGGTCAAAGTATCTGCAATGATATTTTGTACTGCTATGGCAGTTAAAGGTGTTTTTGAGCTTGGCTTCCAGACAATCACGTCACCAGCAATTGCAGCAATCATACTATTCCATGCCCAAACAGCTACCGGAAAATTGAAAGATGTGATCAATCCCACTATACCCAGGGGATGGTATTGATCATACATCCTGTGTTCCTTTCGTTCGGAATGCATAGTGAAACCATTTAGCAGGCGTGACTGTCCCACTGCAAAATCACAGATGTCAATCATTTCCTGCACTTCTCCCAGGCTTTCCTGTAAGGTCTTTCCCATCTCCAGGGTAACAAGGTAAGCCAGATCTTCCTTTTTATCCCGTAAAGCCTCTCCGATTTGCCTCACCACTTCGCCTCTTTTCGGTGCGGGCCATTTTCTCCATTCCAGGAATGCTTCCTGTGCTCCGGCCATAACCTGTTCATAATCATCAACAGATATATTGGTGATGTTTGCGATTATCTCACCATCAACAGGCGACAATGAGCCGGTTTTTGCTCCCTTAGTGTCAAGCCAGAGCGTTCCTGTGCATGCCCCCTTGTTAACTTCACTGATTCCTAATGTTTTCAGTACTTTATCTTTATCCATGGTATTCAGTAGTTTTACTTGTGTCTCACATATCTATAACCCATGGCAGGAAAAAAAGTTTCCTTAACGGTTTTATAAATAT
>JBNJFN010000433.1:0-2886 GCA_051746885.1 Bacteroidota bacterium
GAGCGAATCCTCCTGCCATACGGAAGTATATTCAAAAGGCTTATCAAACTCGATGACAAAATAATTCTTAAAATTATCGGGAACCCCACCACTATTGCGGGTGGAATACCCGATGATCTTGTTCTCCTCTGGTAAAACCTTCACATGAGAACCCTGATCATAGGCATCGATCACGACATAAGAGCTGTCGGTTTCGGGAAAAGTAAAACGAAAACGAACGGCCCGGTCGGTGGTCGTCATCTCGGTGGTCACATCATACTCGGCCAGATAGGCTTTGTAATAATGGGGCAGGGCTTCTTCAGCCTTGTGAGAAAACCAGCTTGCCCTTTCTTCCCCGTCAAATACAACTTGTCCGGTGATCGGCATCAGCACAAAATTGCCATAATCGTTCATCCACGGACTGGGCTGGTGGGTTTGTTTAAATCCCCGGATCTTATCGGCATCGTAAGCGTATTGCCACCCGTCGCCCATTTCTGCCGTCTGAGGTGTCCAGAAATTCATGCCCCAGGGGCGGGCAATCGCAGGATAAGTATTCCCATTGGACAGGCTGAATTTGGAGTCCGTTCCCATCAGGGGATTGACAAAATCAACCGGCTCTTTGTCCAAAGGAGCCGACTTCTGGGCTGAACCATCAGGTAAAATGCCCCATAAACCGGCCATGAATAGCACGCCGGCCAAAAATCGTGTTCGCTTCATAATGATATTTTTTAATTGATTCTTTTTACAAAACACAGAAGAACGGCTTCGATATAACCATCTCTCCTTACAAATTTACCATTTTTTCAATAAAGAACATTATCTTTTTGCATATAATAAAAAAAGTTGACACGTCATCCCCATGCCAACTTTCAGGAAAAAGCCTGAGCTGAATGCCATTGCACCCTGCAAACACATTCAGCTCAGTCATAAAATCAGTTTCCCGGGAAAGAAGTGTGGATTGATCGTAAAAGTATTAGTTGTGTGGTTCCGGGAAAATACAAGCAGAAATGCACCCGGACTAAATCTCCGGGCACTATTCCTTATAGCAATTATTCTTGGCCGGCAGTATATCCGGGATTTTGTGACAGGTTAGGATTCCGCTGCCTTTCGTTATTCGAAATGGGGAACAGAAGATGTTTCTCCTCAAAAGTTTTTCCCCAAACATTGGACTGACCCACCACGTCAACGAAATTCACTTCACCGGGATTGTTCTCATCGGTGAGCGGATACTTCCGGGTACGCTGAATATCTGACCATATCCGGTATTCAAGAGGCAATTCACGCAATCTTTCTTTCCAGACTTCTTCAACAAAGGCTTGTTCCGAAAGACCTGACAATTCACTAACAATGTCGGCACGATCGGTTTCCCAGTATGCCCGGTTTCTGACGTCAGCCAGGTAACCAACAGCTTCACTGGTTACGCCCTCTGATCTTGCGATGGCTTCAGCGGCAATCAACAGAACCTCGGCATAACGGTAAACAGCCACATCGTTGCCGCCACGTCCGGTTTCAAAGAGCGCCTCATCATCATGCCACAGATAGGGAGAAACCTCAAAAGTACGGGTCACTTCCTCTTCGTCTTCCGTGTAGGTCAGTGATGAATGGAAAAACTGTTTCTCCTGCATTCTCAGGTCGTTATTCGGGTCATAAATATCCAGCAATTCTTCAACTGGTCGGTAAGCATTGTTGGTAATGGAATACTGGAAAACGCCCCAAGTAGCAGCCCGGTTGGGATAAGAATAAGCAGGAAGGTAATTATTCTCAGCGATTCCTGACTCATATTCGATCACATACAGATATTCGCTTTCATTTTCGGAAGTGCGTATCTTATTGTAGGCACTATTTGAGAGCTCTTCGCCGTGCTCAATCAATCCATAATTTCCGGAATTGATGATATCACGAGCTGCATCAGCAGCATCTCCGTAATGATCGGACTGAACAGGATGACCACTCATGGTCAGATAAACATCAGCCAGCATAGCTCGCGCAGATCCCTGAGAAACCCTGAAATCGTTCATCGGCATGGGTTGATCATCAAGTCCGCCGTCATTGATGGCAAATTCCAGATCCTCAATGATCAGGTTGTAAACCTCTTCAGCATCGGATTGCTCGAGATACATGTCGGCAAGCGATTCATAAGGCTCGGTGATCAGAGGTACATCACCAAAAGTTTTGACCAGGTGGAAATAATTCAGCGCCCTGAAAAAGCGGGCCTGTGCTTCCAGCTCATTCGCCTTTGCATCATTCAGGTCAGGTGTATCGGGAATGTACTTTATCGCATTGTTGGCCCGGGATATTGCCGTATAGCAAGGATCCCAGATGCCATCAAGATATCCCGACAAGTTGACCGGGTCCAGTGTCAGGTTATGACACTCCTCCACGTGAACTTCCTGTCCTTTGTACTCATTATCGAAAAAGCCCGACATGTAGCCGCCGATCATCATTGTGGTTCCCCGATAGGCACTACCTGCACCAAAGAAGCCGGGTACTCCGTCCCGATACAGGCTGTTTACAGCATTTTGCGCGTGAGAAGGATCGCTAAAATATTGATTAACGCTCATCTCACTTTTCGGTTTTTCTTCGAGAAAGTCTTCACAGGAAGCCATAAACAGGAGTCCCGCGAATAATATGATTATTTTTTTCATTTTCAATTGCTTTTAGAGTTAGACCTTAAAATTTTACATTCACGCCTAAAGTAAAGGTCCGTGGTTTGGGATACTGGAAGAAGAACATATTTTGTCCCCACTGATTTCCGCCCCATGAAGTAGCTTCCGGGTCAAACCCTTTAAAATCATCATCATGAAGGACAAATGCATTTTCAACACTACCATAAACCCTCAAGTTTTGCAATCCTGTATTGTTGAGGAAAGTGTCGCCAAAAGTATATCCCAGGGAAATATTGTTTCC
>JBNJFN010000434.1:0-2872 GCA_051746885.1 Bacteroidota bacterium
CTGGAGGACAGTCCCACGGCAAGCCGGTGGACCAAAGGCTATTCACCGGTACCCCAGGGTATTGAAGGGCCGGTGCGGCTGCATGCGAAAAGGGAATAATTAAGTATTTTGCCTCTTCGGAAGCCGCTCAAAATTCAAATTACAAACACCTGCCCGACGGCAGGCGGGGGCACCAATAAGCAATGTTTCAATGACCCAAACAAATCAGCTTAGTTTTATCATGTAAAAATAAAACTATATGAGTGAAATATTTGCAGAATTTTGTACGTTTGTACCACACTGGTACACCATAAAATTTAGTGATATGTTAATAATAAGCAGTAGAGAGTTTAGGCAAAATCAAAGGAAATACTTTGAAAAAGCTGATCAAGGGGAGCAAATAATCGTTCATCGGGGAAAGGATAAAGCTTATGCCTTAACCCCTGTTAGTGAAGATGATCTTTATCTTAATGCTGAAATGGTTAAAAAAATAAAACAAAGCATAGAACAGGTTAAGCAAGGCAAAGTAAAGAAAATAACAAGCCCCCGGGAAATAAGTGATTTATTGGGATTATGAGCTATACCTTAGAATTTACTGAAACAGCTTTAGCAGATATAGAAAAACATAAAAAATCAGGTGATATAGCTGTTTTGAAGAAAATAGAAAAACTACTCAATGAATTGATGGAGCATCCCACTACCGGAACCGGGCAACCGGAGATGTTGAAACACGATCTTGCCGGACTGTATTCCCGCAGAATCAATAAAAAACACAGGCTCGTTTATTCAATCGATGAACAAATTATTACCGTCCATGTATTGAGTGCCTGAACACATTATGGTGATAAATAAATAAACAACCTCCACCCTTGCATCAGGGCAAAAAATTCAGCCTTTCTAACCTCAAACATTCAAACTCCTGTCAAACTCTTTGTCGAACTTTTCATCAAATAATTAAATCGGTTCTTCAAAAGGCTCAAGGTCGATATATCCCCAAAAAGAGCCGTCCGTATTCAGCTCTCCTTTATAGGTAGCTCCCATCTTACTAAATATGTTGGCCAGGATGTAACGATGGCAAAAGCCTTCTTCCGGTTTTTCAAAGCACACGAACACCACCTCATCACGTTTTAGCAGATCATTGAATATATCGGGATTCTCACGGTATCTTTTCCGCATCAGGTTGTAGTATTTCCGGGTATATTCTTCTTTGGACATGATGCCTTTTTTGCTGTTCATGACCATTTCCCAGGTGGGAGCAAACCGGCTTCCCACCGGATCTTTCCCCTTGACGGTTATATCCAGCCGGTTTTTACCGGAATACTTGTATTGAGAGGTGTATATTTTGAGCATTGTAATTTCTTCAGTTAAAAAGCTAAAACATCCCAAAGTAAGCCAATAATGTTATGATCAGAACCACCAGAAATACAACTCCATGGAAAGGCCACAGCGCTCTTGACCAAAAAGAATTCCACCAGCTTTGCCTTTTCTCACGAAATCGCTTTGTATCCATACTAAAATCAATATCCTCCTCATTTTTTTCTCTCACTTCATCGTATAGTGCCCTGAATAACCTTTCCTGGTAAAGAAAAAAACCGTCGAGTATCCAGAAAACAATTACCGGAAGAAAACCGATCAGAAATATAGCTGGATTGGCTACTGTAGCAATAATAAACAAGGCAGAAACAATGGTTATAGACCAACCTTTCAATAAAAAAGAGTTGTGCGCCATCCTCGTAATTGTGTTTTGTATGAATTCCAGGTGTTTCCTTTTATTTTCCATTTTTAATGAATTTATAATGATTTATAGTTCAATAGTTCATTAATATTGATTTATCAAGGTAAATATTCAAACCCATCAATTATAACTTTATAGATGGGTCTTAATTATATAACAAAGCTGAAAAATGACACTTATAAAAGTTCTTTCCAATGGAGTTGTCACAAGTTATGAAATGTACGGTAAGGCTATACATCCCAACGCAATGAGCACCCACCTGATTGCTATTGAAACCTAAAAGAGTAGATATCTGCATCCTTAAGAACAATCCGCATTCGTACGGGCTTACCGGCCAGCTTGCTTAGGTCAGCATTGCTGTTCCATTCAACTGTTCGTTTGATCGAATCACCATAGATTGCAGGGCAATCGTCCAATGTAAAGCCGGGTATCGGTTCGCCGTTTTCATCCTGCAGTTCGACTCTCAGGCTGCCTGCTGCCGAAGTAGAAAAATTGATCTCCAGTTGATCTCCGCTAAATATAACCGGTTTGGTTACCATCTCGCCGCCTTCCATAGGGGCGCTCAGCGACACGAAACCGTCGATCCGCAGGGTGTATCTCCGGATGCGGCTGCTTTCCCCTTCGTAATATCCTTCGTTCACATAAAGGGAAAGTTGATCAGGGCCTTCGTCATATGGAGATTCGGTTTCCACAAGCCCCCACCAGATGTAATTGCTTCTGTTCTGCCATTTGCCGGGGAGCAGGCCAGGCCGGATGAAGGCTTCCCGCCGGCGGTGGAAAGTACGCCCGTCACGGCTTGACATGAACAACCCTTCCGTTAGGGATTCCCGCTTTGGAATATACCGTGTGGGAAATCCAATAAAGATATGGGGAGCACGGAAGTAGGGCATGATCTGATTGGTGTAAAGGTGCTCGTTGGGAGCGCCTGGATATTCCAGCCATTGTGGATCACTCCAGTTCAGGAAATCGTTAGAGGTGGCCGTGCGAATGTCGCGGATACCCTCCTTAAAATCCCGGTGGTACTCACGGTATTCTTCCCTTACGGGATCCCAGAAGGCTAGGTTCTGCGAGTCAAAGGCACCTTTGGTAATTACCGGATCCTCGCTCATCAGCGACCAGTGAATGCCGTCAGGCGATTGGAAGGCGAATAGCCCGTGC
>JBNJFN010000435.1:0-2871 GCA_051746885.1 Bacteroidota bacterium
AACTCATACTCCTCACCAGGCTGAATGATAAAAGCCGAATGCGGCTGTTTAAAGCCGGTAAGATAATAAAAACTGCTCCTCTGGCGGTAAGGATAATTCCCATCCCCGTTTCTTTTCTTTACAGGTGCACCCATCATCACTGCCATACCATCTCCCATCTCTTGCATTAATTGTTGCCTCCTTTTTTGATTCATAAGGTAGCTATCTTCCTCCTGGGCCATTAATGTATTGGAATTCATAAACCACACACCCACCATAAAGATTAGTACTGGAATAATTTGAATGGTCTTCATAACGAAGTTAACGTTAAATAATGATTGCGCTTATTGAAAAAAGACAAAATGAAGGTATGCACGTTTTTCTCTTCTTTATTAATCCCAAAAATACGGTTTTTCTACAAAATTATTAAATTGCAAAATTGCTTTTTTGCATATTTATTTATAAGTAACTAAAAAGCAGTCTTTGTATAGAAATTTACCAATGTGTGATATAAAAAAACACTTATGATTAACACAACATTAAAAACAAGCCCGCTTTATTTTCTTTTATCAACACTCTTTCTTTTTATCATTATGGGTTGCAAGGACTCCTCAAAAACCAGCGAACCATTTAGTGAAAATATTAAGCGACATATTGAGACTTTATCATCGGATGAATTTGAAGGACGTGCGCCTGCAAGTCCCGGCGGCAGGAAAACGGTTGAATACATTGAATCGGAATTTAATGACATTGGACTAAATCCGGCTGTAAATGGCAGCTATCGGCAAACTGTTCCATTATTGGAGATAACAGGAAGGGATTTTTCCGAATTGACAATATCATCTGATAATAAAAACATTCATTCTTTCAGCTATGCTGAGGAAATGGTTGTAGGCACGAATCGCCATGAAGAGAATATAACCATTGAAGACAGTGAAATCGTCTTTGCCGGATACGGCATAGTAGCACCTGAATATGGATGGAATGATTATGAAGGTATTGATGTTGAAGGTAAGACGGTGGTGGTACTTGTTAATGATCCCGGTTTTGCAACTAAAGATGAGGAAATGTTCACGGGGGAAGCTATGACTTATTATGGCCGGTGGTCCTATAAATTTGAAGAAGCTGCCAGACAAGGAGCTGCTGCTGCTTTGATCATTCACCAGGATGAGCCTGCCGGCTACGGATGGGATGTAGTGAGAAATTCATGGTCGGGCACACAATATAGAGTTGCCGGGGATAGTGAGTCTGATTTCCTTAAAGCCGAAGGCTGGCTGCAACTTGATGTAGCAAAAAAAATATTCTCAGAAAGCGGCACAAGTCTGGAACTCGCTATGGAAAAAGCTGAAAAGCCAGATTTTACAGCAGAGCAGCTTAATCTAAGCGCCTCTGTAAGTTTCAACAATAATTTCGAAGAACTTGATAGTCATAATGTAATCGGTTATATTAAAGGTAGTGAATATCCTGATGAGACTGTCATATATATGGCACACTGGGATCACCTTGGAAAAGTAGAAAAGAACGATGAGGTTCTGGTTTACAATGGCGCTGTTGATAATGCAACCGGTGTTTCCGGGCTAATTGCTATGGCTAGGCGGTTTGCCAACCTTGAAGAGCCCCCGAAGCGCTCTGTAGTATTTATGGCTGTAACAGCCGAAGAATCGGGTCTCATTGGCTCACAATATTATGCAGAAAATCCTTTGTTTCCGGTAGAACAAACAGTAGCGGGCATCAATATGGATGGACTAAACGTATATGGGCCCACCAATGATATTGAAGTTATAGGCTACGGATTTTCCGGACTCGATGATTATCTTAAACGCCATGCCACTGAACAAGGTCGTACTCTAAAACCCAACACCGAACCAGAGAAAGGATACTATTTTCGTTCAGATCATTTTAATATGGTGAAAAAAGGAGTACCGATGATTTACGCTTCAGCAGGCAGCGATTATATCGGAAAAGATGAAGCGTATGCCGAAAAAGTGAAGAAAGACATGAGCGAACGATATCATCAGCCCTCTGATACCATACATGACATGTGGGATTATGATGGAATATACCAGGACCTCTGGCTGTTTTACAATATTGGAAAAGAACTGGCCAACAACGACGATTTTCCCAACTGGCGCCGGGAGGGTGAATTTAAAAATATACGTCAACAAACCGCGGATAAAAGACGTGATTGATATCAATATGGATTTGCACCGGGTAACAAACAAAATCTGCCAATGAAGCACTATTTAGTTACCTCATAAACAAATGATGCTGTTCCAAATATTCCAGCATTATTGCCCAATGAAACCAAGTCCATATTCGTATTAAGAGCCCTAAGGCAAAGGAGGACAAACATCACTGGCCATGGCACTTTATTTTGGACTGGTGGAAAAGCAAAACAAACAAAAAGTATTTTTTGTATATTTGCATTATAAGTGATTAAGATATTATGTTCAACATAAGCTTTACCATCCATACCAAATACCATCCTTTTGGAAAGGGACTTTATGAATGCTGGATCTGCTAAAATCCCTCATTTCCCCACCAATAAACAGAATTTAAATAGTTAAATTGTTAAAACTTTTTTATGAAAGGTTTGATCTTCGATATCAAACATTACGCTGTGCATGACGGCCCGGGTATCCGACAAACCGTATTTTTCAAGGGCTGCCCGCTTTCCTGTCTCTGGTGTCACAATCCTGAGAGTCAATTACCGAAAATCGAGCATTACACAAAGGAAAACAAGCTCGATGGGCAGATATTCAGAAACAAACAAGCTGTTGGATATGAGATTAATACCGAAGCACTCATGGAAATCATCGAGGGAGACCGGATCTTTTTCGATGAATCCGGTGGCGGAGTCACCTTCTCAGGTGGTGAGCCCCTCATGCAGCC
>JBNJFN010000436.1:0-2869 GCA_051746885.1 Bacteroidota bacterium
CCCCAATTTATGGACAGGCACTAAATAACCAAAACCTGAGGGGCTATTACTGCGGAAAGGGGTCAACATGCTCCGGATTTTTCCGTGTTTTTAATTTAGGGTCTGCTGAATAATATGCAAAGAATTAATAGTAAGCAAGTTAATATATATTTGCCCCTTTTAAGTGCAAGATTTTTAAAGCTAATCATAAAATAAGTATGCACTTAATGAAGACTTGAGAAGGTAAATTATCAACAACTTACTGGTCAAAAGCATGTTTTATGATAAAATGAATTTTACTGGTTGAAAGGCGGGCGGGCCCGTCCGTTTTCCGGGCCGGCGGATAGAGGAAAGCCAAAATGGGGGACTTTCACGGCCTCGCGCAATGGCCGGAAATTTTGGCTTTCGCGGGCCGATAGGTTTAAACGGACTAGACCTTTTTGGTCCTTTTTGGGGCAATGCCAAAAAGGACATGTAAAAGAAATAAAAAGTTGAGCTGCTGACTTTTTCAGCAGCTCCTATGATAAACCTAATTTCCTATGAACTCCCCTAATTTGAAAATTTAGATCGTCACAGCACCTTTCTGTTTATCAAAAAATCGTAATCACGAAAAAATATAGGGAAGTGCAGTTGTGAGGCGATCAATTTAGGTGAAATTGTAAGGAAATACAATGAACATTATTGATTTTAAATTTGAGGTAATCACAAAAATGCGTAGCTAATAACTACCTGCCTGCCATTTAGGGAAGTTTGTTTATATCATAGCCATAGAGTTTTCCAAAAACAGGCAGGTAGTTTTTTTTCTTTTTTATATTTTGCCCCATTAAATGAATTTGAAAATCACTATTGTCCGGGGAATTTATGTAAACAGTGGCAGATTGCTTCACTTCGTTCGCAATCTCTATTTGTTTTACCGGACACCAGTGTTTGAAAATAAGATTCTTGGGGATATTTTGTTGGTCGGTCGGTTCCGGGAAATGAGCCGGCTTTTTTTATCTCTTGTGATTTTGGTATTTCTGGTTTTTGTAGTCATTGGCTGTAGTCAGTGGCTGTAATCAGCAAGTAAAAGAAGGTTATGGATTGAAATTTATCCGAGGGATTAGATGGGATTTACCATAGTTTTTTGGGCGGTTCGGAGTCCGCCAAATCTGAACGGGCGGTAAGGCTTTGAGTCTGCCGTTTTGCTCACAAAGAAATCGCTCGTCCTTTTCTGGATTGAGGTTGAAAAATTTTACATTTACCGATTATATATTTTTAAAAATAACAGACTACGGTAACATAATTTTTGACAAAAGTAGAATCATCATTCACACAACTCATAAATAAAGAACTTCAGAGTAGAGCTTAGAAAAATTCAACTCTCAGACCGGCATTCCCGGCTTGAGAATAAATTCTTACTTTTACAATACGCAGCAGGCCGAAGGCTTACAGAGAAAAGGCGGAATTGATATAGCGGGTGGCCGACCTGCTGAGAGGGGATTACAAACAAGCGGATTATGGTAAGGTTATATTGCCCATGACCGTTCTCCGGCGTTTGGATTGTGTATTGAAACCGACAAAACAAAAGGTGCTGGATTATCTGCCTAAAGTGGCATCGATGAAAGAGAGTGCCAGGGACACCGCTCTTAACAAAATTGCCGGCTATAATTTTCACAACCGGAGTCAGTTTGATTTTGATACGTTGGTGATAGAGCCGAATAATATTGCGGCTAATCTTCGGAATTACATCAACGGGTTTTCGGCCAGTGCCCGGGATATCATGGAGTATTTTAACTTCGATGACCAGATTGACCGGATGGCTGATACACTTTTCCGGGTGGTAAAATCGTTTCAGGAAATTGATTTGACGCCCGACCGGGACAATATGGATCAGGACTCCATGGAACGTAAGGTTTGATAGGTCGGTAGGCCCTACTTCGCAGAAGCTTCGAAGGGCGAGTAGGTTGACAGATTATTCAAAAAGTTCGATTTTTTCTTTCAAATCATTGAATTGGGCGTATGATACTGCCTTTTCATGTTGAAGCTGCCCCACGATGATGCCAGGATGACACTGAAACTGGCGGGCATACTCCTGAATAATGGCTTCATCAATCATTTTTGACTTTAACTCAGATAATGCGGTTTTGGGAAAAAGTGATTTTTGGGCGAAAAGATTAGCCTCCCTTTCCTTTTGTTCATCGATTTTGGAACCTTTGATGTTTTCCAGGAAGATTTCTTTTTTACTGTGTTTAAGTATATGGGCTGCTTCATGGAAGAAAGCAAACCAAAAGTGATCATTGGTCTTATATCGTCCCGAAAGCTGAATGATGGGATTTTGGTTGATCCACCAGGTGGCCCCACTGACAGGAGCCTTAGGTAGGTCCCTGGTGAAAACCACAGCCACACCGGCTTCGGCACAGATGGATTGTAGGCGATCTTTGAAATTCTCAGGTTGAGAAAAAGCTAGGGTTTTAATTTCATTTAAATTCTCGGTAAACCTCTGGGAATTGTAGGCAGGTAATTCCATCTCGATTGCTTTTAATTCTCCGATTCTTAGCCAAGCTGATATTGCATAAGGTGAATGGGTGCTGGCCTGTGAGACTTTAAAAGCCGCAGATACCCGGTTGTCAAGATAGGTTTTATTCCATTGATCAGGCGAGCCGACTCCAAAAAATTTCAACAGGGCCTCGACAATTTCAGTTTGTTTAGAGGTGTTTGGAAGATAGCCTAATTTTTTAAGATTGGCTAGGGGAAATTGCCTGGCCCATTCAATGGAATTTTCCAGGAATTCCTGCTGTTCAATCCGCATTAATTCTTCCCGGTATTCGTTTTCCCGATTCATCCAGAAACTTACAGGAATTCCCAAAACCCTTTCGAGCAATAATGCTGTATTACGGGTAAGAGGTTCCCG
>JBNJFN010000437.1:0-2862 GCA_051746885.1 Bacteroidota bacterium
TACAATAGGTCAGATTTTGCTGGCAGAAAAACTTGGAAAGAACAGAATTATTGCCGAAACGGGGGCAGGACAGCATGGCTTGGCAACTGCTACTGTTTGTGCATTAAAGAACAAGGAATGTGTTATTTATATGGGCGAGACAGATATGAAAAGACAAGCGAGCAATGTCCAGCAAATGGAGCTTTTGGGTGCTAAGGTTGTACCGGTGAAAACAGGAAACAAAACACTGAAAGATGCCGTCAATGAGGCAATACGCGATTGGATCAATAATCCCGAAAGCCATTATATCATCGGATCGGTTGTTGGTCCTCATCCTTATCCCGATTTGGTTGCCCGCCTTCAATCTGTTATCGGAAACGAACTTAAGACCCAATTTCCGAAAAAAACAGGAAAGGATCATCCTGACCACATCATCGCTTGTGTTGGTGGAGGCAGCAATGCAGCAGGGATTTTTTATCCATTCTATGACAATACAAGTGTCAAACTTTATGCGGTTGAAGCTGCCGGAAAAGGGATTAACAGTGGTAAAACAGCAGCCACCATGAGTAAAGGAAGTCCAGGGATACTGCATGGCAGCAAAACAATGGTTATACAGGATGAACACGGGCAGATCACAGAACCCTACTCAATTTCTGCCGGTCTTGATTACCCGGGAATTGGCCCGGCATACCCACACCTTTTTCAAAGCAAAAGAGTGAATTTCAGCGAGGTAACAGACGAAGAAGCTCTGAAAGCAGCCCAACTTTGCATAAGAGCAGAAGGAATTTTTCCTGCCCTGGAATCAGCACATGCTCTGGCTGCTTTGAATAGAATAGAAACAGAAAAAGACGATCTTATTGTTGTCAATCTTTCAGGGAGAGGCACCAAAGATTTAGAAACCTATAAAACATATTTGAAATGAATCGAATTGATCAATTATTTCAAAAGAAATCTGAAAACATAATGTCCGTGTATTTTACAGCCGGATATCCGCAGAAGGGCGATACAGTTGAAATTATAAAAAAACTGGAAGATGCGGGAGTCGATATGATCGAACTAGGGATTCCTTTTTCTGATCCTATGGCGGACGGGCCGGTTATTCAGGAAAGCAACAAAAAGTCCCTGGAAAATGGCATGAATCTTTCCTTTCTGTTTGAACAATTAAGAGACATACGTCAAATAACGGATATTCCAATATTGTTGATGGGATACCTGAATCCTGCATTTCATTTTGGGGTGGAAAAGTTTTGCAGGAAATGCAATGATATAGGCATTGATGGAGTTATCCTCCCGGATTTGCCGGTTGAAGTTTACCGCAATCATTATAAAACCCACTTCATTAAAAACAATGTGTATAATATCTTTCTTGTAGCACCAACAACAACGAAGCAAAGACTCGAACAGATCCTCCCTGAGGCCGAGGGTTTTGTCTATATGGTTTCCTCCAGTTCTACTACAGGGAACAAAAATGCCCCCAATAACCAATTAAATTACGTACAGACCATACGGAAAATTAGGGATGATATCCCTGTTATGGCCGGGTTCGGAATACATGATGGTAATATGTTCCGGGAAGTCTGTCAGTATGTAAATGGCGGTATTATCGGCTCAGCATTTATAAAAAAGCTGATGAGATATGATGAAACTTTGGATACCCGGGTCGAATCATTTATTCAGTCTATGAATATGGTCAGATAGTCGTTTAGCGCTTTTTTTAGAGCTTTTAAATTTACTAACAATGAAAAATTTTGTTTAAAATAACCATGATAATACAATTAAAAGAAAACGCCTCATATAAGGAATGCGACTCACTTAAAGAGATGCTTGATAGTAAAAGTTTCCGGTTCACAGAGGTTAAAACTCAACTTGGCAAATATCTTATTGCTCTGGGGGGTAATGAGATTGATATACGTTCAATCGGTAATTTACGAGCTGTCAGGGATGTTCATGCAGTAAACGACAAACAGCAGTTGGTATCTTCCAAATGGAAAACTTCCCCTACTGTTATTCAATTGGGAAACAACGTACAAATAGGTGATGAGTCCTTTAGCGTGGTTGCCGGCCCTTGTTCTATAGAAGGTAAAGAGCAGGTAGAGGAAATGCGAAATTTTCTTTCTGACCAGCAAATTGATATTATGAGAGGTGGCGTATTTAAGCCACGGAGTTCTCCTTATGCTTTTCGTGGGGTAGGAATAGAAGGATTGAAATACTTTTCCGCTTTGTGTCATGAAAAAAACATCAAAGTGATCACCGAAGTCATGGAAGCAGAGAAAATAGAAGCAATGTATCCTTATGTGGATATCTTCCAGGTAGGTGCCCGAAATTCTCAAAATTTCAATTTGCTTGATGCTTTGGGAAAGGTGGACAAACCGGTATTATTAAAACGTGGGTTGTCAGGAACTCTTGAAGAATTGCTTTATTCTGCAGAATACATATTTTCAGGAGGAAACGAACGAATTATCTTAAGTGAAAGAGGTATTCGAACTTTTGAAAAATCATACCGCAATACATTGGATTTGAATGCTATTCCTATGCTTAAGGAAAAAACCCATCTCCCGGTTATTGTTGATCCTTCTCATGGTACGGGAATAAAGGAATTGGTAGAGCCTATGACACTTGCCAGTGTAATGAGCGGAGCAGATGGGGTGATGATTGAAATACACAAAAATCCGAAACAAGCTTACTCTGATGGCGCTCAGAGTTTGAATTTTAAACAAATGGAAACGCTGAACCAGAAAATTAAAATGACTTCAGAATTTCTAAAAGAATTGAAAAGTAAATTCTGATCAATAATTTTTATGTAATTTTCCACCTGAATTTTGTAGTTTGAAAGCTAATATTAGAACAATTCTATGGAAATAAAGCGTTATTCCTGCCTTGAAG
>JBNJFN010000438.1:0-2851 GCA_051746885.1 Bacteroidota bacterium
TAGTCCTTCTTTTTTCAGCTTCACAAAGCGGTCCAGCTCACGGAAATTTTCAGGTTCCACCTCACGGACCTCATCCTGCATTTCGGTATCCACCACCCCCGGAGCTATGGAGTATACTTTTACCGGGTTTTCAACATCCTGCTGCTCATCTTCTATTACACGTGCGAACATTTCCAGTCCCGACTTGGTAGCGCAATAGGTACTCCAGGAAGGAATGGTATGCCGGGCTGCTCCGGAACTGGTATTGACGACCATCCTTTCGCCCTTGTGGTCCTTATATTGATTTATGAATTGGTTGATCAGAATGGAAGGGCTTATCAGGTTGATGTTGTAACTGCTGATGATCTTTTCGGTGTATAAATTGCCAACGGGCGTTACATGGCCTAATATACCGGCATTGTTGATCAGCACAATCTTTTCAGCCCCCGGATGATCACCGAAAGTAAATTCCTTCACCCTTTCCAGATCGTTTAAATCCAGGTCGATGTGCTGGTAATTCTGATTTTTGGTGGTATTGTGCCTTGAAATGCCATACACAAAATTGTTTTCCCTGCCGAGGAGCTCTTCTGTAATGGCTTTTCCTATACCACGGCTTGTTCCTGTTATGTAATAGTATTTCATAAGTCAATGTTTTTAGGGATGGCAAATTAATAATTTATCCCGAGATGAACAAATAAAGGTACATTCCTGATTTCTCCAGTTAGCCTCTCTTTTCAGACAGCCTCTGTAAATGGATACCCTACCAAACAGAATTCCGCAGGAATGAAATATATTTCTATGTTAATTTGGTAGTGAATTTGTGAAGATTTCTTTGTATTTTTCTTTTTTTAAAAATAAAATATTAATCCGTTTAAGCAACGTTAACTTAAATAAAAGCATAACATATGGAACTACAAAAAGCAATAGAGAATAGAACCAGCGTTCGGAGTTTTAAGGATACACCCGTTCCTGTCGCGGATCTTAAGCACCTTGTTAAAATGGGAGGTTTTGCTCCCAGCGTAAACAATTACCAGCCATGGAAATTTTATGTGATAACTAACCACAACCTCCTTGGCAGGATGGCTGAGAGGGTAAAGAAAAAGATAGAGGAGATTCCTGAAAATAAATCCATCGCTTCGGAGAACATCAAAAGCCAGGTTGAATTTTTTTCCACTTTCTTTGAGGATGCTCCTGCCGTCATTGCCCTTTCCATGGAAGATTATGAATCGGTACTGGAAAAAGGGGTAGACATGAGTCATCAGGATATCAATATACTCAGGAATTATCCGGATATCCAGAGCGCCGGCGCAGCCATTGAAAATATTCTGCTTGCTGCAGTGGATATGGGTTATGGCGCTTGCTGGCTGAGTGCCCCCATGATGGCCAAAGAGGCCCTGGAAGAATTGATGGGGATCGGCGAACCATACCATTTGATGGCCTTTGTGGCAGTTGGTGTACCTGCAAAGGACATCAAGCCCAAAGAGAAAAAACCCCTTGAGGATATTTTTGAGTTGATCGAATAATGATTTTTAATCCCTGTTTTATATATACACAGATATGTTATTGAAAAGATTATTCTACCCCTTTCTTTTTGCCCTTTTTCTAATACCCTTTAATGAAGCTAACTCACAAGGTTTAGCGGCTTATAGCGGTTTCAGAAATAATTTTCATGTGTTTGATAACGGCAATTTCAGGCAACTGGAGCATTTGCCGGTTATGAATTTTAAGGTCAGCAAATGGTGTGTGGCATACAGACGCAATGACGGAGCGCTGATGGTTTATCATGATGGCCAAAAGAGAGAACTTTCGAGGGTTGTCAGAGATTACCATGTTACAGAGGGTTTGTTGGTTTATACCTTCAATAACACTCTTTTTGTATACAATGGCCGGGAGAAAAGAAACCTGACTATGAATGCTTCACATTACAAGGTCGATAAAGATATGGTGGCTTATTACGATCAGATTGAGAAAATATTTAAGGTATATTATAAAGGTGAGGTTTTTAATTTGGAAAGTTCACTTTCCCAATCACCGGTGAGCAATTTTGGGGTCGGGGATAACATTATCGCCTATCGGGATCCGAACAACTATTTAAATGCATTTTTCGAAGGAAGCACAAAACGGCTTATGCTCCTCCAGGGTCGCCCGCTGTACAAGGTGGACAAAAACATTGTTGCATATTATGATGTCACCCGTTCTGCATTTAAGCTTCACCATATAACATTCGGGGAGCGTGAACTTGGTTTTTTCCGTCCTGAATCCTTTGAGTTGAGCGACAATAGGGTGGTTTACGTTGAGAATACAGGTAATTTTATGATGTATGAAAATGATGAAGTAAAAACCCTCAGCACCAGTACTCCTGAATTTTATATGGTTCATGACAGCATACTGGCATATGAAGAACAGAATCATTTAAAGGTGTATTATGATGGTCAGACCTATACACTGGAAAACTTCATCCCTTCCCAAATCAAGTACGGATACAATACCCTGGCCTACCTGAATGAAAGAAATCACCTGAGGGTATTTTACAATGGGCAGGTAGAAACCGTATCCTACGAACCGGTGAATTCTTTTGAGGTTTTCTGGGATGTGGTATGGTTTAATGTAGGTGTGAGCAGCAATAAGGTATATTATAAGGGACGTGTATATTGATTTTTATCATCAGTACGGTGTATTAAATTCCAATTCACAAGCACCAAATTTCAAATACCTGCCCCGACAGCAGGCGTGGAATTCCCTACCTTGCCGGCAGGCAGGCAATAATCAATTTTTAAATGACCAAAACATCCATCATAGTTTATACTTGTATTCTGGAGTGTTTTGAATTTTGGTAATTGGAGTTTGGATATTATTTGAAATTTGGTGCTTG
>JBNJFN010000439.1:0-2851 GCA_051746885.1 Bacteroidota bacterium
CCTGCCCGCCGAAAGCTTGCAGGCAGGCCTGGATGCTTCCCGCAAACCATCCCGCATTCATAAACTTTCCCGCTGAAGCGGGATTCGTTTATGAATAATCCAGTTTAGAACTGCCAATTAGATCAGGTTTTATTTAATACTTTTACAAGCTGTAAATCGAAATCCGGCAACTGCCGCATGTATTCCTCCAGGCAGGGATGACATATTTGTAGGCCCGGGTGTAAACCCGGGTTGTAAATAATAATCTACTACTATACTGAATTCCGTGGGAATGGAATATATTTTCTCTTTTAGAAAAAATTGGGAATGCACCCGATGGCACCAGCCTTTTTTATTTTCTTTTTTTTCCGGGAATGATTCAGGTTTTATATTTTAGCAGATGAATTTACCCTAAAATACATAAACCATGAAAAATCTTTTATTTGTTCTCCTTATCGGAATCCTGTTCACCAATACGGCATGTACAGAAAGCGAAACGGATGCCGGGAAAAACAAAAAGTATGAAAACAAATCCGAACGGAAAGAATGGCTAAAAGACAACGGATTTGGCATGTTTATCCACTTTGGCGTGGATGCTCAGTTGGGTACGGTAATTAGCCATTCGCTGGTAGGAGCTTCGGAAGCCTATGTAGAACGATATTTCAATGAGTTGCCCCAATCTTTTAACCCTTCCGAATTTGATGCGGAAAGAATTGCAAAACTAGCCAAAAGAGCCGGGATGAAATATATCGTATTTACTACCAAACACCATTCCGGCTTTTGTATGTGGGATACCGAAACCACGGATTTCAATATCATGAACACCCCATACAGCAAGGATCTAGTCAAAGAATATGTGGAAGCCACCAGAGAACAGGGGCTTGATGTGGGCTTTTATTACTCGCCCGAAGATTTTCATTTTCTTCATGAACATGATATTACCATCAGCAGGAGGCAGTTTAAGGAAGCCATCTCCCCTTCCCTCAAAAAGGAATATCATCAGTTTATCCGTGATCAGATAAGGGAATTGTTCACCAATTACGGTAATATTGACCTGTTATTCCTGGATGGCGATTATGAGGAACCTGCCAAAAACACCGCCTGGAAGTTACAGCCCGATGTATTGGTTACCAGGGGCGCACTGGAAACTCCCGAGCAAACCATTCCGGGAAATCCCATGGAGGAAGCCTGGGAAACGTGTATGACACTTGGAACACAATGGCAGTTTAAGCCCACCAATGAAAAATACAAGGATGGCACCCGCATGATTGAAATCCTTTCGGAAATACGGTCCAAAGGCGGTTCATTGCTGCTGAATGTTGGGCCAGACCCCTATGGGGTAATTCCCGACGGGCAGGAAAATGTCTTGCGTGAAATGGGCGCGTGGAACTTCATCAACCGTGAAGCCATGTTTGATGTCCGTCCCTGGATTGTGCCCAATGAAAAAAACATCATCTTTACAAAAAACAAGAATGCCAATACGGTATACGGCATCATCACCAATGAAGCAGACTGGGAGCACGGAGAAAGGAAACAATTTGTCATCCGTTCTATATCTACAACAGAGAATACCAAGGTGACTGTTCTGGGTCAAAATGACCGTGTTCTGGAGTATAATCCGGAAGTGGTTCCTGAAACCCGTTTCGAACAAAGGGGTGATAGCATAGTTGTATCTGCTGTAAGGGCTCAGCGGATCTACAACAACAGCAAATGGCCCAACCCGGTGGTGCTTAAATTTGAAAATGTGGCTCCTGCTTTGGAACCTCCCAGGATCAAAACGGAGGATATTGACGAATCGGAGCGCTCTATTGAAATCAATGTTGAAGATATGGGTGACCAGGAGAAGCTGAAACTGTCATACGAGTATCGACCTTATGCGGGTTTTGTTGAGGAGTTGTATCATGACGACTGGAAAACCAGCAGCAACAGCATCACCATTGACAGCCCCGGAGAATATACAATCGATATAACTGAAAAGATGCAGAAAACCCACCAGATAAGGGCAGTGGCATTGCATCCAAAGGTGAATATCTACGGAGGCATCCTGAGGGGGCAATTGGACTGAACCCGCAGTTTATAAAATAGGCTAAAGCCCAATCAAAAGATGGTCCGGTTTGCCCGTGATCGGGAGCTAAAGGAATGTTTTACCATCCAATTTCACTTTCCACATCGTAAGCTACCGTGATGGTGGCTTTTATCCGAATAACCGATAAGATCCGCTCGCCTGCAGGTTCCGAATCTCCTTCAATTCGGAAAGCGATGGATGATGGATTGCTGTCTTTAACAAAACCCTCCAGTTCATTCTTAAGCTCATTCACTGCAGAAGAAATCAGATTGGGCATGGCCTGAAATTCCAATGACAGATCAACAGGTAAAATGATATCTTCAGCGAAAGGATCTGGTTCTTCCCCTGCATAAACATCCATTTTAACGGATGAAGCCTCATTGTCCGCCTGAGGTTCAGCTTTTATGGCAAAAGATTCTATATATACACCCCTGATCATGGCGTCTTCCGGTAAATCAAGATCCTCATTAAAATCATCCGCATACAAGGTATAGCTCTCGGAAAAAGCCCCATTCTTATCCACCGTATATTCCAGATCTTTGGAAATGGTGCTAACGAAGGTGTAGGTTGTGGATTCACATCCCCACAATAAACTTATACCAATGAGCAGTGCTATAATAATAGTTTTCATTTACTTATCTCCTGTCTTTATCAATTTCATTAAATCCAAGGCCCAGGCCGACGGTAAAAATGCTTTGTGTGGCCATACTATAATCCCCATTCAGTTTTAAAGGACCCAGATTCAGGGTAACTCCAAGTGTACCTCTTATCTTATTGTTCCCCTGCAAATCAAAGGCAATTTCCGAG
>JBNJFN010000440.1:0-2820 GCA_051746885.1 Bacteroidota bacterium
AAAGAACGTGTGGAGGCGGGTTTGAATTCAAAAATTACCTGAATTTGTTATCCCTAAAAGTATATCATTTTTCGGTGAAATTCAAGAGGGATAATAAAATTATTTCAGTATCATGAATGAAATTTTTATAAAATTCTTGATGAAACTTTATTTATTACATCAATATTATTTGTCAGAAAAATCTCAGGTTCGTTTGAAATTTCTACATTGGCTTACTCTCCCCCGCCTCCCTTGAAAAGGGAGGTGATCGGCCAGTGCCAAAGGTAAAGGCTTTTGCTTAATGGACAGGCTCCAAATAAAGCTATGGTTACAACACTAGCTGCATCCCAGCTATAAACTCTGACGCTTTCAGTTTTCTATGCAAAGAGCGCTTTTTTGCTTAATTTTACACTTTCATTGATAGGCTCTTTACCATCTAAATTTCCCAAATTACTGATATATGAACAAACAAATATTGCTACTGATTTTTTTAGCTATAATACTTTTCTTTTCATGCCAAAAGAAAAGTCAAACACCGATTCAGGAGACCGAAAAGATCATCTTTGATACGGACATGGGCTCCGATTGTGACGATGCCGGCGCTCTTGCCTTGCTTCATGCCTATGCCGATATGGGCCAGGCAGAAATACTGGGATGTATTTACAGTTCGGGGAAGGTACCCTATGGAGCGGGAATCGTTCAGTCAATCAATATCCGGTATGGCAGAGGGGATATTCCTATTGGCGCAACTCATGAAAGTCAGGTTGGCGACTCCATTGACAAGATGAGTGCAGAAAAGCTGGCAAAAGATACAGCAGCTTTTCACAACACCATCATTCGCAACCGGGATGCTCAGGAACAAACCCTGCTGAACAGGGAGCTGCTGGCCGGACAGGAAGACAACAGTGTTATCTACCTCACCATCGGCCATACGAAAGGCCTGTATGACCTGCTAACCTCCAAACCGGATGACATTTCCCCCCTGACAGGAAGCGAGCTGGTAAAAAAGAAAATTAAACGCTGGGTTGCTCTCGGAGCGCTTGGCGCCAGGAATGAAGAAAATCATTTTACAAAGGACTGGAATTTCTTCTTTAATGGTACAGCCCCCTATACAAAATATCTGGTGGAAAATTTTCCTGCACCGGTATATTATATCGATGCAGGAAGCAACGTGATGACCGGGAAATCACTAAAGCATACATCGCCGGGGAATATTGTGCGAACAACGTATCGCGACTGGCTCTGGAGAAACGGCCGGAACACCCTGGACGATCAGCGGCCCAGTTGGGATCTGACTGCAGTGTATTTCGCAGTTAAGGGTCCGGGAATTTATCTGAAGCGTGAAGGGAAGGGATGGCTGGAGTTTGATGTTGACAAGGGATGCAGATGGAATGATGAAGAAACGGGTAATGTTAACCAGACATATATAAGTCAAAGAAAAGATGTTAGTGAAAAGTTGGCATCCCATCTAAACAGCATGATTGCCAAAGATCCAAAGTTAAAGGAGGAATAATTTAATCTTTTATCATAGGCCAAACATTCTAACATATGTTGGAGCCTTATAAATTAATCCTGGAATTCTGCATCTGAAGATTTTCCCAAAGGTATCGTAAAATGAAAGTCGCTTCCTTTTCCTACCTCACTTTCTACCCAGATTGTTCCACCTTGTTTTTCCACAAATTCTTTACAGAGGATCAATCCCAACCCAGTTCCTTTCTCTTTTCCTGTGCCTTCCTGTGAGAGGCTACAATCTATCTCAAAAAGCCTGTCAATATACTCTGATGGAATACCCATGCCCGTATCTGATACCGTAAATTGTAGATATCCTTCACTTTTTTGAGTGCTGATTATAACAGTTCCTTGTGGGTGGGTATATTTCAAAGCATTGTTCACCAAATTTCGCAATGTGGTTTTCAACATTTCCCTGTCGGCTAAAACGAGATCATGCTCCTCAGAAGCTGTTTGCAAATTGATATTTTTCGAATTGGCCATAGGCTCAGTTAATTCTTTTACTTCATCAATCATTTCCGCTGGATCAACTTCTTCCAGATTGGGCTCCAGTTCACCTCTTTGTATTCTTGCCCATTCCAATAAGTTCTCCAGTAAATTGTAAGCGTTTTTCGTAGAATCGTGCATTTGTTGGGCAAAACGACTAATATTTTCCGGAGAATATTTGTCGGCATTGTTGATGAGCAAACCACTCATGCCAAGTAATACATTGAAAGGGTTTTTCAAATCATGCCCGATGATGGAGAAAAACTTGTCCTTGGTGGCATTGAGTTCCCATAATTCTTCGTTTTTAGCATTTAACTGTTTTAAAGTGTTTTCAAGGGAGTTTTTCTTTTGTATCAATTCCCGTTGAAGATCGGTTATTTCACGGTTTAATTGGTGAAGCTTTTTGTTTTGTTCGATGCATTGCCGGGCATCAATTCCACCTACAATTAGTAATTTGTTATGTTTTCTGTAAATCTGTGACCAAATGGAAGTATTGACCGAGGAATAATTACCTAAGGTTAAATACCCTTCAAAAATCAGGGTTTTGTCCGTTTCTGTTGATATAAGCCTGTCAAAAGAAGGATTAAGCAAACACTGTTGTGCATCACCATTCAGAAAGTTCTTCATGAAACTGTTTGCAAAAAGCAATTCTCCCTCGGTTGAAAATAAGGCAATCCCGATGGAATGATTTTTGGTCAGTGTAAGGTCAAATTCGTTTTTCCATTCAGCCAGAATGGTTAATATCGTTTCATCCGACATAGGTCTTAGTGTAATGAATTGGGTGCTTCCATATCCTGATCAGAGAGTTTTACCAATATCAGAATATTTACCTGTTCTAATTTTCTT
>JBNJFN010000441.1:0-2817 GCA_051746885.1 Bacteroidota bacterium
CCATTAAAATAAAGGTATTATGAGAATCATTATTTATTCCCTTGTATCATTACTGTTTACTTCTATTGTAAATGAAGTACAGGCACAAAGTTACAATCCCGATGTTCCGGGCATCGTGATCAACCATTCGCCTGCTTCAACGGGAAAGTACATTGGTTCACCGTCTATTGTGATCATGCCCAATGGTGATTATGTAGCTTCTCACGATTATTTTGGCTCCGGCGGCGGCCGGGGTACATGGAATAAAACCCTGGTATACCGGTCGACTGATAAAGGAGAAACCTGGAAGCATCTTACCACCATCGAAAACCAATGGTGGTCCACGCTTTTTTACCATAACAATGCCCTTTATCTGATCGGCACCTATGGCCGAATGAACAATGCAGTAATCCGTAAATCTGAAGATGGAGGTAAAACGTGGACCAATCCAACCGATAAGCAAAGCGGTTTGCTTGCTGAAGGAAGGTACCATTGCGCACCGGTGCCTGTAGTAAGACATGATGGTCGATTGTGGCGGGCCATGGAATATGCACCTCAGGATAGAGATTTTGAAGCATTTATGATGTCGGTGCCTGTGGATGCGGATCTGCTTAAGGCGGATAACTGGACATTCACGAACAAGATACCTTATGATGAAGACTGGTACGATGGCAAAATGCGTAGCTGGCTGGAGGGAAATGCGGTGGTAACTCCGGAGGATAAAATTGTTAATATACTACGTTGCGGCTTTTCTGATGATACCCGCGGTGTTGCTGCGGTGATGAATATAAACGAAGAAGGCACAAAGGCCACTTTTGATCCCGAAGATGGATTTATCCGTTTGCCCGGGGGAACAGGGAAAAAATTCACCATACGCTATGATGAGAAAAGCCAGAAATACTGGTCGCTGGTGAATTGGGTGCAACCCAAGGATATGGATACCCGGAACAGAAACACGGTAGCCCTTGTAAGCAGCAATGACTTGACATCATGGACAATTGAAAGAATTGTACTACACCATCCCGATCCCCACAATCATGCTTTCCAATATCTTGACTGGCAGTTTGAAGGGAATGATATTATTGTCGTATCACGGACGGCTCATGATGATGGACTGGGAGGAGCAGCCAATTATCACGACGCGAATTTTATGACTTTTCATCGAATCAGGAATTTCAGAGAAAATTTTCAAAAAAATCCTAAAGAGGCTCCCAATTATTGATTACTTTGGTGGATGTTGTATTCTTAAAGATCTCCAAATAAATGTTTGATTTATAAATCACTTACCGATGAAATACATATTCTATTTAGTGCTAATTACAATTGCAGGATTCATATTTTTAATATTTTGCAACATTCAATGCAGCCCAAATTCTGAAGAAGAACAACGTACTGTTCGCGAAAAGTGGGAGGATGCCAAATTTGGATTATTTGTTCACTGGGGGCCGGTATCCCTTAAAGGAACCGAGATTGGCTGGTCACGGGGCAGAGAGATACCCATTGAGGAATATGACAGCTTATACAAAAAATTCAACCCTACCCGGTTCGATGCTGAAGAATGGGTTTCCTTGTTAAAGGAGGCTGGTATGAAATACCTTGTGATCGTAACCAAACATCATGATGGATTTGTTATGTGGAATTCTGAAACCACAGATTATGATATCATGTCCACTCCCTATAAAAAAGATGTCATAAAGCAGTTATCAAAGGAATGCAGGGAACAGGGAATCTTGTTTGGTACCTACTATTCCATTGCCGACTGGTGGCATCCCGATTATCCGCTTGTTGAAAATCGAAACGGTCGAAAAGAAGGGGCCAATATGGAAGCGTATATTGACTATATGAAAGCCCAGATCAAGGAGCTTGTAGATAAGTATCATACCAAAATATTGTGGTTTGACGGAGAATGGGAGGAACCCTGGACCCATGAAATGGGCCTGGATATGTATAACTTTGTAAAGTCTCTGGACGATGATATACTCATTAATAACCGGGTTGATAAGGGAAGAGAAGGTATGGAAGGATACACTAAGTCGGAAGAATTTGCCGGTGATTTTGCTACTCCCGAGCAACAGGTCGGGAGATTTGATACTACAATGTTATGGGAATCTTGTATCACCATAGGTAACCAGTGGGCCTGGAAACCCGATGATGAGATTAAATCGGGAGAAGAGTGCATAAGACTTTTGGTTCAAACTGCCGGTGGTGGTGGAAATCTGCTTTTTAATATAGGACCGAAGCCGAATGGCACCATTGAAGCCAGACAGGCCAAGCGCCTGCGGGAAATAGGAGACTGGCTTGATGAATATGGGGAATCAATTTACGGCACAAAGGGCGGTCCGCTCTCTCCGCAGGAATGGGGCGTTAGTACACAAAAGGGGGATCAGGTGTATCTGCACATCCTTGAGCAAAAGGATAATATTTATATTGAGGAGTTTCCATATAAAGTATCTGAAATACGTCTACTCAATGATAATGGAGAAGTAACATACGAACAGAGTGGAAATTCTCTTGATATTTCACTCTCAAATACAAAGTCATCAGCAGTAGATGTCATTATAGCATTAACTTGTAATAAATAAAAGACATAATATCATGAATCCGTACAAATTAATTTCTGTCTTTCTCGCTATCATGATTTTTTCATTAAACAATCTGGCAGGTCAAAAAACCAACAATTTAATTATGGAAGAAGAATTCATTTTTAGGGAAGCTCCTTTTGCCAGTTGCCATGCATCCACCATTGAATCGACACCTGATGGATTGGTGGCGGCCTGGTTTGGAGGCACGCAAGAGAAGAACAAGGATGTGGAAATATGGCTCAGCAGAAAAACCAAT
>JBNJFN010000442.1:0-2811 GCA_051746885.1 Bacteroidota bacterium
AATTCAAAGGCATTCCTTTCAAGTATCCTTCCCGCTTTTTTGTGTTTACAACGATTATGTTAAACTAAAAAATTCTTATGGATTTAAAGACACGGTTTCGTCAGGAACTGTGGCCTGTAAATCCGACCGGTGATTATGAAAAAGCCTTTACAAGCTTAGAGTTTGTATTGGGCTGGATCAAAGATCAGGATGGTAACGAGTTGACCTTTGACTTCGTCCTTAGACGATTCAAAGAGTATAACGAGTATATCGACAGTCGGAATATGGGCCGGGAGAAACAGTTTTACACGAAAAAGAAAAATCTCTTTGAATACCTCGAAGAACGCATGTTCCTCCAGGATTTCAAAGCAAGTGACAAAAACCAGTACTTAGATTATTACCTATATGGAGAAGGAGAGAAATTATGAAAAGAACATCTTAAAACAGTGCTTTAATAAGCCTGCAATCTACTATTCTGCTGAAAAGAAAATCACAGCAGATATGTTTAAAGAGCAGCAAAATGCACTGTTCTGGATTATCTACCAAACCATTTCCGAGCAGGGAGAGGATATCTGCCTGTCAACGGTTACTGACGCGCTTGAGACAAGTGGCAATGATTCATATGTTGATGTTTTTAAAGACCTTATCAATACAGAGTATGAAGATGAGGACAAATGGAAATATCACATGTCAGTAATAATTGGAGACTACAACGAGAATAAGCTTTTGGAATTAAGCCAGCAAATTAAGGATATGATTGGGGAATACCCTGCTGATGATATCACCAAAAAAATCGAGCAGGAAATATCCAAATTATCCTTAAATACCGAAGATCAAAAAACACTCAAGCTTTCATTCAAAGAAATGATTGATGATGTAAAGCAAAAAGCTTCGGGAATCACAAAACCTTATCTCGAAACCGGAGACAAACGCTTTGATTACTTCATTGCAACCAGTCCCGGCAATATTATTCTATTGGCTGCCCAAAAGGGAGCAGGAAAAACTAAATTCTCAATTCATTTTGCAGATGGGTTATTGAAACACAACAAAGATTTGGCAATTAACTGGCATACTTATGAAGTAACCGGTGAAGCCGTCATGCGAAATGTAGTAGGCCGGCATTTAAATCTTACAGAACGACAGATACAATCCCGGAACCATGTTTTAAGAAAGCAGGATATAAAGCAAATGGAAAGCATTTATGAGCAGTACAACAGCTATGATGTCGAATTTGTGACCAAACCGAAAAACATCTATCAGATCTGTAATGACTTTAAACGCTTTTGTGCTTTACGACCTTCAAAGGCCAATGTTTTGATTATTGATAATCTTGGCCTTGTTAGTGGTGTAGACAACAATACCCAAATCGAAAATGACGATCTAATTGCCAAAAAACTGGTTGAATTAAGAGATGATACCAAAGGGATCATCATTGTTATTCACCACGTATCAAAAGAATCCCAAAACAAAAAACGTATGATGGAAGGTTACAGGCTGAGAGATTCAGATGTACGAGGATCATCACGAATTGCAGACTATGCAAATCAGGTGGTGCTTCTGAATCGTCCTTCACTGTTTCCGGACCTGGTTACAGCCGAAAAGCTTCGGGTATCCAAAGAAAAATTCAGTGTCTTTAAAAACCTGATTATTCTGGATGTAACCAAAAACAGGGAAAGTGAACTTGGCCTGATACGGTATATCGAAAACCTAAAATATTGCCGGTTTACCGAATGGCCATAAGCCAATACAATTACCCATTATCCTTTCATTACCTGAGTCCCTTTCATCATTCACGGCCTTTCATTTTTTAACTTCCATATCTTTCTTACAATCAATAAGATAAGCCTGATTTAAGGCCCTTTCAGCCCGTTTTTGGCAGGGGCTTTATCAGCAATTGAATGGACGGCCATAACTTTCTGATAATTAACAATCAAAATTGATTTATCACCCATTTTATTCATTTTTAAAAACGTATAATTATGAAAATAAACGTCAACCAAAACACGCTTCAGAGCAAATTGCAAAAAAGCAAATCCATACAAAAACAATCATTGAAAAACCTTTCAAAAGAGAAGTTTCCGGTGGGACTTTCCAGGTTAATCATCACCAAAGTTGAACATACGGTTTTTGATACCCAAAACCAGCCGGGTATCAACAAGATTCGTCTTTACTTTAATACGCCTGCCCAGGATAAAGCGGACAAATACTATGACTTCAGCAACGATTTTGTCTTCTACCCCGGAAAGCGAAAAGACACAGGAGAGCCCATCTGTGTTGGGTTTGAGAGGCTCTATTCATTTATCTACAATGCCTTTGGAAAAGTTGTTCCTTTTGAGAAAGAAGACATTGAACTCAGTGAGGCAGCACGTATCCTTAACCAGGCCTTAACGCCCTTTGCAGAACAGAAAGCGCCATTCTTTGGTATTGTGGTACATCGTGAAACCATATATAAGGATCGCCTGAACCTGCTTCCTGAGGTGTTCTTGGCAAGTGTAAAGACCATCGCCTCAGAAATCACGGAACTCAACAAGATCGATAGCCAGATGAAAAACAAAGTCTGGAGAATCAAAGAAAACGAAAAGAAAAAATACCAGGCTAAAAAGCGGAATGAGAATTCCTTGCCGGGCTCAACACCCGATGATGGTTTCCCGGAGACCATAGAAAGCGATGGAAATGACTTTAAGGCGATGGATAGCGATTTGCCAGATGATGATCTACCCTTTTAGTGATGAGAAAAGAAGATATTCTCAGGCACGTTAACGAGCTTGATATTTTTCGGCAATACATAGAACATGATTTCAGGTTAGGTAAAGCCTTTCTTTCTGAAATCCG
>JBNJFN010000443.1:0-2810 GCA_051746885.1 Bacteroidota bacterium
ATTTTATGTCGGCTTCCGCACACAAATTGCCTTCATGATCAAACAATTCGCCTTGAATAAAAGCAAACTTCCTGCTTAACTCCTTAAGCTTGCCCCTAATTGTAAGACTTCCCTTATTCACATATACTGGTTTCCTGAATTTGACGTTCATTTCGGCAGTAACGCCTACACTCTTAGCTTTAACATATACAGTCCAACTGGCGATTTCATCCATGAGTGTGCCTTGAATTCCACCGTGCAGGATATTCGAATACCCCTGGAAATATGATTGGGGTTCCCATTCACTTAAAATGTAATCCCCGTCTTCATAAAACTCCATCTGCAAACCCTCCTGGTTATGAGGATCACAGGCAAAGCAATTGTAGCCATCGAACTGTAAAAAAGGATTGCTGAGCTTTTTCATCGGTTATTAATCATTTAATATGTAAACACATCCATTAATCATTGCTGTTCCCCTCAAAATTAATGAAATCTCAGCAATAAAAGAGAAAACTGTTAATAAATTCAGGTTAAAACCAAAAATTAACAATACGTTTGATCAGGCGTTTAAGAAGGTCTCTGTTTAAAAATTATATTAGGGAATAAACATTTTGATGTATTAATTGTTTACAAATAAGAATTAGATTCAACTACGAATCATTATCAATAGAGGTACATTATGCTCCAGGTAAAAAAGATAAGGGATAAGCTGGCTGAAAGTGGATTAAAGGTCACACCACAAAGAATTGCTGTTTATGAAGCATTGCTGAACATTGATGATCATCCCACTGCGGAGATGATTAAGGAATATGTCAGTGAAAAGAATCCGGCGATTTCTCTGGGAACAGTATACAAAACACTGGAAGCTCTCGTGGGGAAAGGTTTAATTACTAAAGTTAAAACAGAAAATGATATTATGCGCTACGATCCGGTTATAGAAAATCACCATCATTTATACGACCAAAAAACAGGCAGCATTTATGATTATTATGACGATGAGCTGAATGATTTAATTTTTAATTATCTAAAAAAGAAGAAAATAAAAAATTTCAATATCGAAGATATCAAACTTCATATAATTGGAGAAACAAACGAAGATCAGGAAAACTCGAAGCAGAACCAATAAATCAATTTAGTAATCTTTAAAATCAAAATTATTATGGAACAAAAAGAATTAACAAACAGTTTTCCCCTGATTGGGGATAAATTCCCTGAAATGACCGTACAAACAACGGAAGGAAAGATTAACCTTCCTAACGATTACAAAGGTAAATGGCTTGTACTTTTCAGTCATCCGGCAGACTTTACCCCTGTTTGTACAACAGAATTCGTAGCATTTGCCAAAAGGAAAGATCAGTTTGACGAGATCAATACCGAGCTCCTCGGTTTGTCCATTGATCAGGTATTCTCTCATATCAAGTGGGATGAATGGATTGAAGAAAACCTTGATGTAAAAATCAATTTCCCGATTATAGCCGATTCCAATGGGGATATTTCTAAGAAAATCGGGATGATCCATCCGGGTAAAGGTTCACAAACAGTAAGGGCTGTGTTTATTATTGATCCGAAAGGCTATATAAGACTAATTCTTTACTATCCACAGGAAATCGGAAGGAATATGGATGAAATAGTAAGAGTTATCAAAGCACTCCAGGTGTCTGATGAAAAAGGTGTTGCTGTACCGGCTAACTGGCCTGATAACGAATTAATAAAAGACAGGGTCATTGTTCCGCCACCATCAGATAAAAAAAGTGCCAAAAAGCGACTTGAGGAATACGAATGCTATGACTGGTGGTTCTGCCACAAGGAGAATAAGTAACTCAAAAGTTTTCCAAAACAATAAAGTACCCTGCTCTTTATCCGGGCAGGGTATTTTATTATTTTTAGGGTATCAAACCAAACCAAAGAAGATACATGGGATTTAAAGGATGGCCGAAAACAACGATAAAAAGAGATAACGGAAAAAAGGTTAATGCAAAAGCACCGATTATCATTTCTGCCAGTCGGGCAACTGACATTCCGGCTTTTTACAGCAAATGGTTTTTCAATCGGATTAATAAAGGCTATTTGAAATGGACCAATCCATTTAATGGTAAACCTCAATATATATCCTTTCAAAACACCCGGGTAATTGTATTCTGGAGCAAAGATCCCCAGCCGGTTATCCCCTATTTACCGACTCTGGATGAAAAAGGAATTCACTACTATTTTCTTTTCACACTGAACAATTATGAACCGGAGAACCTGGAACCAAATGTGCCTCAGCTCAAAACCAGATTAAACACCTTCATAAAGCTTTCCCGAATAATCGGCAGGGAAAAAGTGATCTGGAGGTACGACCCTCTGATCTTAACCCCAAATATGGATATTGATCAGCTATTGACAAGAATAAAACACATCGGGGATACAATACATCCGTTTACGGAGAAACTTGTCATCAGCTTCGTTCAAATCGACCGCTACAGGAAAGTCCGGTCAAAGCTTCTGAATGAATCCAAATTGTTTAATAAAGAAAAATTGCTGGACTCGGAGTTCAGCCAATGCCAGAAGCTCGAGTTTGCAGAGAAGCTTCATCGCCTGAACAATAAATGGGGCTTACAGCTTGCAAGCTGTGCCGGGGATATCAACCTGTCACCTTATGGCATCCTTCCCAATAAATGCATTGATAATAACCTGCTGAAACGGCTTTTCAGCCAAGACAAAAGGCTAATGTGCTTTCTACAAACGGGTCAATATCCTCCTGCTGATCAAAAGCCTTTATTTGAAGAATATTCAGGTAAAACTTCTTCCCTGAAAGATAAAGGACAGAGACCGGCCTGTCGCTGCATATA
>JBNJFN010000444.1:0-2810 GCA_051746885.1 Bacteroidota bacterium
ATAATAATCCTTATCTGTAACAGGTGCAACGCCATAAAAGTCGCCTTTCCAGCCCAGCATATCACTGATCAGTTGAAAGTGCAAATGTGGGGGCCACTGTCCGTTCTCCTCCGGTTTGCCAACACTGGCAAAATCATCCCCTTTAAGTATTTCCATGCCTTCTTGGAGGCCCTTTAGTGAAGAGCGGCTGAGATGTCCATAAAGTGTATAAAAAGTGACCTCATTCAAATGATGCTCCAGAACAATTGTGGCACCATAATCTCCAAATTTGTTGTTGTCGCGAAAACTATGAACCCACGAATTGATCGGGGCATAAATGATGGTACCCGCGGGCACCCAGATATCTATTCCCAGGTGAATGGTGCGAGCTCCTTTCCCCCCGTTAAATAAGGAGCTGTGATGATATATAAACCGGTCTTCCCCGTAACCTCCGATACCTATTTTTTTATAGTTATCCAGTACGGATTGAATATACGCTGTGAAGTCTTCAGTATCATTAATATTAATATTTTTAAGCTCCTGATTGTTTTTGGTGAAGTCCATCTTTACAAAATCATCCCTGTTGACACCCAATTTCATTACGGGTTCAATGGTGTCTCTATATTTTTCTAATACCGCTTCTATTTGCCTGGATTTATACATAATAAAAAGAAAATTGTTTCTGTTATTTTGAAGGCCGAAGTTACACGAAAACTCTTAATTATCCTACAATTATTTATATTTATTCAAAGGAAATTTTAAAAATTTTAAACAAATCATAAAAAACACCGATTCTTGTCCAAAAAACCGGTGAATTAATGAGGCTAAAAATCATCCGCCCTGTAACCTGCACTTTAAGATATATGGTGTTACTCTTCTATACTTTTCATCTTTAATGTAACCTCATTCTGTTCGTTCAAATTCAACGTAACGTTTTTATAAATCTCATTCTTATAAGAGATAAATGACGTTTCAATGGTGTATTCCCCGGGTTTTAAGCCTTGAAGACTAAAATGGCCGTCAAAATCGGTATAAGTTGATACATTTTCCCCGTTAATCTTCAATTTAACCCCTGTAAGGGCTTCTCCTGTACTTTCATCTACCACCTGGCCTTTTAACGAAGTGGTCATAGTAGTATTGTTATCCTTCTTGTCGTCTTCATCGTCGCCCATTGCCATGGTTTGTAAGTTAAAACCAGCCATCAGGGCAGCCATCATAAAAATTGCAACTAGTTTTTTCATGGGTATAACTTTTTAGTATTTGATTCAATAAAATAACAGTTGCAAATCTAGGTAGTTCCCTCAAATAAAGTGTTAAATTGATCTTAACCTTAATTGATATTTGCGTTAAATTTTTGTTAAAATTCCTTTAGCAATGGAATATATATACTACCCCCACTCAAATGAGGTTATTGGTGTTCATCCCTGAGCAGGTCATTAACAGTTTTCACAGGATTAAAAGTAATTAAGGGTACTTCGACGAAAACCGTATTCCAGTAAGCCATGGCCCCGTTCCATAAGCCCGGAAGCTCTTGTACCTTAAGGGTTTTGCCATCATGTGATTTGTGCGTAATAATTCCTGCGGAGGGATCTCTGAATTTAAAAAGATCAAATTTTCTCCCTCTGTAATCTTTTACCCCACAAACAAGATCCACTGGATTAAAATGGGTAGATTCTTCCAGGATGGCCTTTTGGTTCGAATCATTCAGAGCAATCTGGGATTTTTCAACAATTTGTAAGGACACACTTCCATCTGAATTTTTTACCCAGAATGGTCCCCCTCCCGGCTCACCCTGGTTTTTAACCATCCCGCAAACTCTGAAGGGCCGGTTAAACATTCGGAACAGATAATCAGCCAAAACCTCAGGATTTGAATTATCCAAATCATCCGGAGGGATAACATGTAAGGTATTTTTCAAAAACTTCAACATCTCCTCAAGCTTCCTGGGGGATAAATTTTTTTGATCTTCCAGCTCTTTCAGATACCTGAAAGTTTTAGCCTGATATTCAACAAGCAGCCCGGCAAGGGCCTTTTTATAATCGTAGGTTACCACCTTATATTTATCGGGAACCACATTATCGATATTCTTAATAAAAATCAGATCATCATTGAGCTTATTGAGGTTATTCAGAAGCGCTCCGTGTCCGCCAGGCCTGAAAAAAAGAGTACCATCCAAATTTCTGAAAAGCCGGTTATTCATATCCACGGCCACCATGTCGGTCGATTCATCCTGAAATGAACAATCGGTTTGAAATCTCACCCGTAAAAAATTCTCATAATTCGGTACACTGGAAAGTACAGAGGATTCAAACTTCTCTTTATGTTCAGGAAGCACCGTGAAATGGATTCGAACGGTACCATCTGCATTTATTGAATAATTGGCACCTTCTACCATATGTTCCTCCACGGGAGTCCTCGAATGATCCTGATAGCGGTGAAACTTAATCAAACCCTTGGGTAAATGGGCATAATTCAATCCCCGCGGATCCAAAAGCTCTCTGATAATGGTGGCATAATCCTTATGCCAGATGGCATTCTCTATGCTTATATCCTTTCTGGCCAATGAATCTTTCAGATCTTTATAAAACGCAAAATATTCTATATTATCTATAAATCTTTCAACCTCATTGGCATTGGAAGTTTCATCCTCCAGGTATTCAAACAAAGATTTAAACATTCGGCTTGCAGCGCCCGATGCAGGAACAAATTTTCTGATCCTGTTTTCTTGGACTGATGCTCCATATCTTTTCTTGAACTTATCAACATAATCCTGGTCAAGACGAATGATACCATCATTTGGAGTTGCTGCTTTCACCAGTGGTATAAAAGGG
>JBNJFN010000445.1:0-2810 GCA_051746885.1 Bacteroidota bacterium
GGAGGCATCATTGCACTGGCAATAGCAGCAGCAACCATCAGCATGCAAACATTCAACGCAGCAGCGATAAATCCAGCAGAAACGCTGAGAGATGAGTGAGAATAATGATATTCTGAATCTAATCTCTTGTCTCTTGTGTCTTTTTTTCTCCTCCGTACATTATCGTACACATTTGTAACAATATCGAACAACGGAGCATATATCAAACTCCGTAAATCGCCACTTTAAATCACTGCATTTTAAATAAGTAAAGCAAATGGCACAGGGGTTGTAAGAGCTTTTATAAAAACAATGCCATGTTCCGAAATTACCTGAAAACTTCCTGGAGAAATCTGGTCAGGGATAAATCCTATTCAGCAATCAACATCATCGGTTTGGCGGTGGGAGTGGCAGCTTGTCTTTTGATTACTCTCTATATAATTGATGAACTCAGCTATGACAGATTTCATGAAAATTCTGACCGGATTTACCGTATTTATGTGGACGGAAGGTTCGGAAACAATAGCTTTAGAAGCTTATTAACCGCCAATCCGACTAAAGAGGCTTTACTGGATGAATTTTCTCAGGTTGAATCAGGCACCCGATTTGTCAAAAGGGATCAAATCCGAGTAGAATACGAGAACAATCGATTAATAGAAGACGATTTTTACAACGCCGACAGCGATTTTTTTAAAGTATTTACATTTCCTCTTCTCCGGGGCAATCCGGATAAAGCTTTATCTGAGCCCAATCAAATGGTATTAACCGAAAGTATGGCTGAAAAGTATTTTGGCGACCGGGATCCCATGGGTGAAATGATTAAAGTCCAGGGGGAGGATTTATATCAGGTAACCGGGATTTGCAAAGATGTACCGGATAACGCTCACTTTCATTTTAATTTTCTGGCTTCCTTTTCTACGACGGAAACCAGCAATGATTCATTATGGATCAATAACAATGTTTACACCTATTTGGTATTAAAAGAGTATGTTAATCCCGAAGTATTTCAAGATCAACTGGATCTGCTGGTGGAGAAATATGTAGCCCCTCAGGTTGTAGACTGGATGGGGATTGATCTGGAAGAATTCGACAAAAGTGGCAATTCCTATGGGTTATTCCTTCAGCCAATGGAAAAGATTTACCTTCATTCCGGTTTCAGTGATGAGCTCGAACCGGTAAGTGATATTTCGCGAATATGGTACTTTTCCATTATTGCTGTTTTTATTCTTTTGATTGCCTGTATTAATTTTATGAACCTGGCTACGGCCAAATATGCCAATCGAGCCAGAGAAGTAGGTATCAGAAAAGTTATGGGATCCTGCCGAAAGCAATTGATCAAGCAATTTCTTACCGAATCTGTTTTGGTAGCCCTTTTTGCAGTTATAATTTCTATGGCCCTTGTTGAATTGTTCCTCCCGGTATTCAACAACCTTTCCCAGAAAAGTCTGGAAATACACTACTTTACTAATTTGTATATTTTGCCTGTTCTTATTCTGCTTGGTCTTGTGGTAGGTTTGCTTGCAGGAGCTTATCCAGCGTTCTTTCTTTCCTCCTTCAGCCCTGTCAGGATATTGAAAAAAGAGGCAGGCAGAGGCCCTAGGGGTAATCGTTTGCGTGGAATACTTGTGAGCTTCCAGTTTATTATAACCATTACTTTGTTCATCAGCACTGCCATTATCTATCAGCAAAATCAATACATGACCGGTAAGAAGCTTGGTTTCGATAAGAATAAGGTTTTGGTGGTGGAACGGGCTTACTACCTGAATGAAAGCCTGAACAGTTTCATTAAAGAATTGAATAGACATGCCTCCATTCAAGCGGCTTCGGTTAGCGGCTCACTCCCCTGTCGGGCTTATGGAGGCTCTACCTTACAGGTGGAAGGAAGAAGCTCAGAGGATATGATGTTTTTCGCCACCAACTTTGTAGAGGAAAACTACCTGGATGCCATGGGACTTAAACTTATAGAAGGCCGTTTCTTTTCTGAGGATTTTTCTGACAATCCCACATCGGTGGTGATCAATAAGAAGGCAGCCCGGCAATTGGGTTTTGAAAATCCAGTAGGTAAATACTTGAAAATTGGGAGGGATAAGTATACCATTATCGGTGTGATTAATAATCATCATTTTGAATCCCTCCATAAAAAGATACGTCCATTGGCCTTACTGTATTTTGAACATCAATATTATCAGTATATGCCAGTTAACCTGAATACCGAAAATTTCAGGGAATCTGTTGATTTTATAAGACAAACCTGGGGTCAGTTTACCAATAACCAACCTTTCAGTTATTTCTTTCTGGACAGTGATTATAATAGCCTATATGCTGCTGAGCAACGGACTGAAAAGATATTCATCATCTTCTCCTTACTGGCCATTTTTATTGCCTGTTTGGGGTTGTTTGGGCTTTCTACCTTTATGGCAGAGAAACGAACCAAAGAAATGGGTATTCGAAAAGTACTGGGCGCTAAAATAGTTAATATTCTCCGTATTTTGTATAAAGAGGTATTTATATTGTTGATTCTTTCGACGTTGATTGCATGGCCTTTTACCTATTATATGATGAGTCGATGGCTGAACAACTTTGCTTTCCGCGTTGAAATGGAACTGCTGCCGTTCCTCATCTCGTCGGTTCTTGCGCTGTTGATAGCTATGGTCACAACAGGTGCTCAGGCACTGAAAGCTGCCTATAGGAACCCTGCATATACCTTACGGGATGAGTGAATTTTTGACGCATTCTGTTCGCTTGCCATTGTAAAACACTTGTTTGTTTATACAGTTAAACGCTTGCCTGTCAAAAAAATAACAAGGTGTTGGTCTTTATTAAAGATCGTA
>JBNJFN010000446.1:0-2808 GCA_051746885.1 Bacteroidota bacterium
TACCATATATTGGTTGGTTTTGAATTTTTTTTGAATCATTGGAATTTGTTTAGGATTTAAGATTTAGAATTTAGGATTTACTCACTATGTTTCCCGCCAGGCGGGACAGGCTGTGAGATCGCTACGCTAAGTTCCAGTTTATCTGGGTTAGGATTTAGATATTAGAATTTAGAATTTAAATGATATATTTAGAATTTCATTCTCAACGAAAAATCCAAAACAAAAAGAACGTTTTTAATTTATGATTCCATTACCTTAAAAACTTCAATGTACCATGAATGAATACATCTTACTGGATCAGCTAATCATAAAAATGGTTTTGATCCTGGGAGCATCGCTTCTGGTAGAGCGCATGCTTACCTTTTTAGGTGTGGCCATCAACCGGCTTTTTATGTTTCAGTATTCCAACCGCAACACGCAGGTTGAGAAACTGCGGGAGCAGATGGCCAGAGAACAAAAAGCAAAAGAGGAAGATGAGGTTATCCGGCAACAGGAAGGTACGGATGATGACCCCGATGAGGTGACCTTTAATCCTGCTGTACCCCGTGAAAAGAGAAAAAACTCCGGCTTCGATCTGTTGCTCATCCGCCCTTTGCATAAAATCCTTAATGATAAGGAACGCTACCGGAAATATAAGGAGAACAACAGCATACGAAAGGAGTTTTGGATGCAGATCCTGGGTACGCTTGTTGCCATTGTGATATGTATGGCGCTGCAGTTCTCCGTATGGGAGTTTTTTGTCTTTGCGGCTACCGGCGATTATCCTGAAGCCCCCTCGCTCTTTGGTTTCATTTTCACCGGGATCATCATCGGCTCGGGGAGCAAGCCGGTCAATTTCCTGATGAAATTTATTGTCAGGCGAAAAATAGAGGTAGATCAGGATGAGGTGCAGCGGGAGTCCATGGAGATACCTGATTCTGAAGTCCACCCTCCGGAAAAGGAGACCGCCACACTGACTGCTCCGCCTGAATTGGATGTCCAGCCCCTTACCATTGAGGAGCGGCTGGGGTTCGAGTACGACGGAGGTGACCGGCCCGGCCGTCTGGAGAATACCCATTTGTATCCCAACGGGATTGACCTGATCGTGTATCACCATACAACCATGCACAGCGATGCGCCCTTTGAGGAGGTGGTGAAGGAGTTTGACAGAAAAGGATGGCTTACCGGATATCATTGCGTGGTATTTCAGGATGGTACCATTCGGGTGTTGTGCCGGTGGGACCGCTTCGGGAATCATGCCCTTCCTCACAATAAGGAGTCTTTCGGTATTGCTTTCCAGGGCAATTTCGAGACCAACCCCGAGATACCCTTTTCCAACCCGGATGGCAAACTGGGAATTAAATCACCAAAGCAGGCTCAGCTTAAAGCTGCTGCAAGGGTGGTGGCCATGTATGCGTTGATGCGTGACATCCCCTTTGCTTTCCCGGAATCATTTGCCAATAACGAGCCTGTAGAAGGCATTATCCCCCATAATGTGGTGGCCCAAAAGGCCTGTCCGGGCAGTAATTTCCCCAACGACGATTTTAAAGAGATGATAGAAAGATATTTCACCGAATGGAAAGATGATGAAGGCTTCAAAACTGCCCTGAATGCCTTCAAACAAAAACCAATGGTCAAAATTAACAACGCATAACTATGGAAGATACCGTTTTCAATGCAGATGCAACGGGTACAGTCAATGTTATTACCCAGATTACCTATCTGCTGTTTTTGTTTCTCGTCCTCGCTGTGTTTGTAGAGCGGGCGACGGAGATATTCATGAGCATACTCAAGTATGCCGACCTTAAGTTGGGTTGGTACCGGTTCTGGAACAAACAGGCCGAGAAGTTCAAAGACCGCCTCGACCGCCTTTACCGGATTCAGGGGGAGAACACCGATGACAAGAAGCTGCTTTACAAATGGATCCTTTGGAATGTGGTGTCCGATGAGCCCTATAAAGGAGGCAAAGCCGTTGTTGCTGCCAAATCAATACGAACTCAGTATTATAGGATAATCAGCAGGATGTTTGCCTTTGTGCTTTCCCTGGTCTTTTCCATCTGGGTATACCACTACCTCGGAGTGAATCTGATTGATATCCTGGAAAATGTGGGAGGATACGAGACCAGCGGAAACCTGGATAACCTTCTCTGGCTAAAAATATTTTTAACCGCAGGAATACTCACTGCCGGTGCGGAACCTTTACATCAGCTTATTAGAAGAGCGGAGAGAAGAGGCCGTATATATAAAAACCGTACATCATGATCAAGATTTGGCAATTCATCAACACCAACGGCGATTATCTGTTAATCGGCGCCATTTTTCTCGTCGTGCTGATCTTTTTTTTCCGCGATTTTGATCTGACCAGCAAAAGGGCATGGGCCATGCTGCTGAGCCTTTCCGCCCTTGGCGCTGTGATGTTGTATAAAGCGATCAGGAAAAACCGATTGCTTGAAGAGCTCAGGAAAAGAAGAAAAGAGCTGGAAAACCTTGAAGAAGAATACCGGCAACTGAAAAAGCAACATGAGATAAGTGAGGAAAACTACGAAAAGGCCAGGGAGGAGCTGGAGACAGCCAAAAAGAAAATGCTCAAAGACCTTATCAAAGCTGAGGAAGAGCATGAGGAGCGGTTAAAGGAGATTGAAAGAGATTTTGAGAACAAATCAGCAGATGAACTCATGAACATGACGGAAGAGCTGCTTAACAAATAAAATTTTAAATGAACTGACTAAATAAACTGGAAATTCTAATATCCCTGCCTTGCCGGCAGGCAGGTAATATCTAATATCTAATTTCTAAATTCTAAACAATATCAAATGACCAAATAAAGAA
>JBNJFN010000447.1:0-2804 GCA_051746885.1 Bacteroidota bacterium
GTATTCATCCAGGTCTTCCAGGAAGAGTATCTTTCCATCTGTTGAAATATCAAAAGGGGTGCCGGACAAGCTGTAAAGAACGGAAAGATTGCCTCCGGTAAGTTGTCCGCTAATCTCTTTTTCCTCTGGAGCTTCATAACTTGTTTCCCAGGAATAGGCCAGGGGTTTGCCAAACAGGGTTTCTTTCAACAGCTTTAGCGATTGATTTTCCTTGCCGTTATCCGGGAAATTAACCGCCATCTGAGCATGTAGGGTTTTAATCCCGAGCTTTGTATTGATATAGGAATGGATTGCGGTGATGTCACTGAATCCGATGATCCATTTTGGGGCATTGATAAACTTTTCAAACTTCAGATACTGCAACGTGCGTACTGTTCCATATCCGCCCCTGGCACAAAGTATCGCTTTAATACGCTCATCATCGAGCATCTGCTGCAGATCCTCGGCCCTTTCCCGGTCTGTGCCGGAAAATTGATGATGCTTGTTGAAAAGATTTTTTCCGGTGATTACTTGTAAACCCCATTCATTGATCATTTTCATGGCCGGTTCAATCTCTTTTTTTTCAATGCTTCTGGCAGGAGCTACAATACCTATGGTGTCTCCTTTTTTAAGAGCGGGTGGTGTAAGCATACAAAGTGTTTTTGGCGTAAGTTGATTATTCTTCTCTGTATTTATTATATAACGATTATCTTAACTATATTTGCCCGATAAATTTAAGCATTTATTTACATCTCAAATGAGTAAGGTATGAAAGATCCCAAACGATATCTTGTTACGTCCGCTTTGCCTTATGCCAACGGACCTTTACATATAGGCCACATTGCAGGGGCCTATCTTCCTGCGGATATATATGTGCGCTATCTCCGGCTAAAAGAAAAGGATGTTGCCTTCATCTGTGGTTCGGATGAACATGGAGTACCCATTACATTGAGAGCCAGAAAAGAAGGCGTCTCTCCACAGGAAATAGTTGACAAATACCATGAGATCAATAAAAAGGCATTTCAAGATCTGGGCATTGAGTTTGATATCTATCACCGGACTTCTGATCCTTTACATCATCAAACTGCTTCCGATATTTTTCTTACTTTATATGAAAAGGGAGAGTTTATCGAGAAAGAAGAGGAACAGTATTACGACGAACTCGAGAAACAGTTTCTAGCCGATCGCTATATTGTGGGTACCTGCCCCAAATGCAATTACGAAAATGCTTATGGAGATCAGTGCGAGCAGTGCGGTACCAGTCTGAGCCCTAAAGAGCTGATCAATCCGGTTTCAGCCCTTTCGGGTAATAAACCCCAGTTGAAGAAAACCAGGCATTGGTATCTTCCTCTGGACAGATATCAGGAGGAATGGCTTGAAAATTGGGTCGACAGCCATCAGGATGACTGGAAGGCCAATGTTTATGGACAGTGTAAATCGTGGCTCAATCAGAAGTTACAGCCCCGTGCTGTAACAAGAGATCTGGAATGGGGTGTGCCGGTACCGGTTGAAGGAACGGAAGGCAAGGTGCTGTATGTTTGGTTTGATGCTCCTATAGGATATATATCAGCCACAAAGGCTTGGGCCGCCGAACATGGCAAAGACTGGGAGAAATATTGGAAGGACGAAGATACCAGCCTGATACATTTTATCGGAAAAGACAATATTGTGTTCCATTGCCTGATATTTCCCTCCATGCTGAAGGCACACGGGGAGTATATTTTACCGGACAATGTGCCTGCCAATGAATTCCTGAATCTTGAAGGCGGTAAATTATCCACTTCACGCAACTGGGCGGTTTGGGTGAATGAGTTTGTGGAGGATTTTCCTGATAAGATCGATGTGCTCCGTTATACATTGGCAGCAAATTTCCCCGAACAGAAAGACAATGACTTCACCTGGAATGATTTTCAGGTCCGCAACAACAACGAACTGGTTGCTGTTATGGGTAACTTCGTGAACCGGGCACTGGTGCTGACCAAAAAATATTTTGATAGCAAAGTTCCCGAATGCAGTGAGCTTACTGATTACGATCGCGACATTCTTTCAAAATCTGCAACCATTAAGGAGGATCTGGAGAACCGTATAGAAAACTTCAAGTTCCGGGAGGCCGTGAAGATCGCTATGGATATGGCCCGTCTGGGGAACAAATATCTTGCGGATACTGAGCCCTGGAGCCTTTATGAAAAGGATCCCGACAGGGTACAAACCATACTGAATGTTTCCCTGCAGATTACAGCCAGCCTGTCTATCATTATTGAACCGTTTTTGCCCTTTACTGCCGAAAGGTTAAGAAATTTGCTGAACATTAGTAAGCTGAACTGGGAGCTTGCCGGTAGGCTGGATATTCTGAGTGTCGGACATGAAATCAATAAACCCAAACATCTGTTTCAGAAAATAGATGATGAGACCGTTAATAAGCAGGTGGAAAAACTCCGGGAGGCCAGGAGAAAGAAAGAGCAAGAAACACAAGGCATTCAGCCGGCGAAGGAAAATGTTAGCTTCGAGGATTTTTCTAAATTGGATATCCGTGTGGGAGAGATTCTGGAAGCGGAAAGGGTTCCCAAGACTAAAAAACTGATGCAGCTAAAGATTGACACCGGTTTAGATGAACGCACGGTGGTTGCAGGAATTGCAGAACAGTATAATCCTGAGGATGTGAAAGGCAAGCAGGTAAGCATTGCCGTCAACCTGGAACCCAAAAAGATCAAGGGAATTCAGAGCCATGGTATGATTCTGATGGCTGAGGATTCCGAGGGCAACCTGACTTTCCTTTCTCCCGCAAATATGATGCAGAAAGGGGCGGTGGTTAAATGAGGCGAAGG
>JBNJFN010000448.1:0-2779 GCA_051746885.1 Bacteroidota bacterium
TTGAAGCAAAAAGTTAGGTTTTTCAGTAGCGACAGAATTATTCAAGAATAATTCGGGTTATAAAAAGCTAAAATCAGTAGTGACCGATTATTTGTCTATGCTATCTGTATTAAAAGATGGCAAGGAAGAAAAAAAGACCGGTAAAAATATTCATATCCGGTGGAGGCCTTCAGAGGATTTTACATGCAATACAATTCCCTTTAAAAGGAACATTCAATATATTGAAAAAAGAAGATGAAGGACGCTTTATTTACGTTGTAGCCAGAATGAATATACTCTATTCATAAATCCTCAGCGTCTGCCCATCAAGCTCAGTATTATACTCTTTTAAAGGATCTTCTGCCGGACCGGAGGCAACATCTCCGTCTATTTCGAATTCAGACCCATGGCATGGACATTCCAACAGCTCTTTCCCCTCATTGTACTCAACAGTGCATTGATTGTGTGTACAAATTTTCGAGAGAGCAAAGTATTCATCATCTCCGAGATAGGCTATGATGATGTCGTTCTCATAAACATATCCACCTTCCTCCTGTAAATCGCTGTAATCCTCATCTGACAGGTCTATGGTGAAATCTACTTTATCGTCAGAGCTATCATCTCCGTTGTCATCCGTATTATCATCGGTATTCTCATCTTCGTCGGGTTCGGTTTCCGAATCTTCGCAAGCGTTGAAAACCACCGGAGTGAGGACTGCAACACCCGCTCCAATGCCAATTTTGATCAAAAATTCCTTTCGTGTCATGGTCATTTCTTTTTTCGTTGTTAAACATAAGGTTGGATAAACAGGAATCTATCCATGGTGGTTGAGTTGTAAGTTTATCCAAATTATATATTTAAACATCCAACCAATTTAAAATGTTCATTTGTACGTTAGTGTACACTATTGTCCGTTGTTGCACACTTCTTTCCTGGTAATGGAGTTAATCAAACAGCTAAATACCAAAGAAATGATAACAATGGTATTAAAATTGTTGTGCATTCCCGGTATCCTAATTCATCAACAATAAACACATATTAAAATGAAAATTCTTTTGATTCTGATCATCGTGATCGTCTTTGTAGTAGTTGGTATTTACGCCTACTTTGGCGGCTTCAAAAAAATTTCGGTACAAATTCAGGAAGAAGGAGGGGAAACACTGGTTTATGAGGAGTTAAAAGGGGATTACAAAAATACTGGCGCTGTTATGGATAAGATATATTATTCCCTTTTGAACGATGAAAATATAGAGACTTACAAAGGCTTCGGCATGTATTATGACGATCCGAAAAAGGTGGTTAAAGAAAAGCTGCGTTCCGAAGCCGGTTGCATTCTTGAAAATATTGACAGGGATAATTTCAGAGAATTGAAAGAGAAATATCAGCTAAAAACCTTTCCCCAAAAGCAATACATTACAGCCCAATTTCCCTATAAAGGGAAGATGTCGGTTATGTTCAGCATTTTAAAAGTATATCCTGCCCTGAACAAGTATGCCGAAGCCAATGGATATGATGTCAACACGCCAGTTATGGAAATTTATGATGTGCCCAACGGGAAAATTCACTATCGCAAAGCGATGGTTTCAAAGCAAAATTGATAAAAAAACCTTAAGGGGAAACAAGCATGGGGCTCTTATCGCTTATCAGTGAAAAATCGTTTTATGCCCCTCCGGGATTGGGCCATACCTGCATTGATTTTAGGAGCATGGAGCTGGTATGCTTTTTGTTGTCTGCCTTGAATATCCACGTATGGTCTGTTATGCCTTTTTTACATGTTCCTCATTGAAATATTCCGGGTACATCATACTCAAATGTCTGCACATGAAAGCGGGCATAGGTATGTTCCCCTTCTTCAAGGAGCCATGAGGCCTCAATGGTAGCAGGCACGTTCATTCCATTAACTTCCTGATAGTCGCTGAGCCTGCCTTCCCATTTTTCCAGTCTTTCTTCGCTCATGTACCTTTCGGTTTCCATTCGGGTAATTTGACTTTTTTCATTGAAATGTACGGTATAAAAAACCGATTGGCTCTGCCAGTTAAAAGTTACTTTGGCTGTATTTTCATCCATGGCCGTCCATTGAATGTGTTCATTGGGCAACAGGTTGGTGGGCATCCAAACGCTTTCCCCCAGCCAGCGGAGCAGTTCAGCCTGATCAACCGTTTTCCCGCTGCTGTTGACAACACGAAGAAACCCAAAAAGGTAAACCGATAAGTTGCCTTTATTGGAAACATAAGAATCACGGGCTTTAAAAGCCTTCGTTTTGCCGATCCATACAAAGCCCGGAGGCTGAGCAGAAAAGTATTGTTCCCCTTTAATATCCACCCAGTCTTTGCCCTGGCCGGTTTTGAACTGCCCAGTATGCTTCAGCCTCAATTGACTAGTATAAGGTTGCCTATCCTGTAATACATATTTAAAGTAACGCTGTACAGGCTCAGGAAGCCCTTTCAGATGTTCGTAATAAAATGTTTTATTTTCAAGCGATTTTGATTGTGAATAAAGTTCACTGATCTGTTTGGTGGATGAACAACTGATAAGTCCCATAATGAAGCTGATTAGAATAGAGTTTTTCATAAAAATTTATTGTTTTGAATCCGTAATGATATTTTTCGGCGATGGCAAGGTTCTATGATGCAATATAATTTCAGCTAATTATTAATCAGGTCAATTAAACGAAAGGGATACCATTACCACATGAGCAAAAATATGGGCAATAAATGCGCTTTCAAGTCCTCTTTTCCAGTAAAGCCATCCAAAGATGATCCCGCCAATGGAATTGCCCAGTAAAATATAACTCAACAGC
>JBNJFN010000449.1:0-2774 GCA_051746885.1 Bacteroidota bacterium
CACCGTAGAGGTAAGCATAGAAAATTATATTGGTAAAATCAATAAGCTAAACAGCGATGTACTGGTATTGCTGGATTGCATGGATTTTCAAAAACCTCCGGGATATTGGAATCTCATACCTGTTGGCGGATTAACCGGACATACTACCAATACACACAATATCTCTCTGGAAAAAATTTCTGAGTTTTTTGATGCCCCGGCTTATATATTGGGGATTCAGCCCAGAAATATCAATTTCGGGGAATACTTAACTCCGGAAGTAAAAAGGGCGGCTGATGGCATTATTGATCGGATCAACCGATTAAATCAAAAAAGATATTGACATTCCAGAAAAAAAACAATATTTTTAGAAAAAAAAACCGGAGGTTATTATGTCCTATGATTATTATTGCCCAATATGTAAGGGCCAGTTGCGGGTTGAAAACAACCTGGTATTTACAGCCAAATCAAAAGAAACGAATCACAAAGGTCTTATTTTTTTAAGTCCTGAGTTGGGAAATTACAACACAACCAAACATCCCAGTTTTGACCTACAGGAAGGAGAAAAATGCGTCTTCTATTGCCCCATTTGTCATGCGACTCTAAACAAAGAAGAAACCAATAACCTGGTAAAAATTTTTATGAAAGATGAAAAGGATCATGAATACGAAATCTTTTTCTCGGGTATCGCAGGAGAGAAATGTACCTACAAACTGAGAGACAGAAAGATGGAAGGCATGGGACCAGATGTGGAACGTTACAAAAAATATTTCGACGTTCCGGAAGAGGATCAGAAGTATTTATAGAAAGTACACCCAAATATTGAATCTGATCTCAACCAAGGTGGTCAGAGAGAAAGATGTTTTAAGCTAATTATGGGATCAGATTTTATAATCAGGATTCCTTTAAAAGGAGTGATCATGTTATAAAATACCGTGAAATTCGGAAAATAAATGAATTCAGAGTTCCCAATAAATACACATTAAACCGGATCATTAAACACCACCTATATGACAAAACTTGAATTATGGAAAAAAATTTATTCGCTGTGCGATGAGTTTTTTTCTCAAAATCCATGGAAAATTTTCTATGAAGATGACGTATTTGCAGTTAAAAGTCCCGAAAGCGGGAATGAGTACTTTATAAGCATCATGGGGAGTAACGAAGAGGTATATGCAATGTCTGCCTATGAAGGAGCTGATGCCCTATACCAGTTCTGGAATTTACATGAAAGAGAGGACCTGTTCCCTCCTGAGACTATAATGCTGATCCCTCACATGATGGTATCTCTTGATGACCGGGAGAATATACCTCAAAAGCAACGGTCTGTAATCAAAGAATTGGGATTGACTTACCGTGGAAGGAAGGCATGGCCAAATGTGGAAAGAATCATCCCGGCCTACCTACCCATTATACCGGATGATTCCCACCTGCATGATCTTGTTCATATCCTGGAGCAAAGCATCCATGTAATCAAGCGGGCATCAAAAAACAAGGCTTTTATTCACAATGAGGAGCGCCATGAGGACGATTATCTTTTCCGGGAAGCAAAACCGGATAACGGCGGGTGGATTTGGAAGGACGTATATCGCAGAGTACCTGCTCCAGTGAGAAAAGAAGAGATCACCTACACAAAGAAGCAGTTGAGTTCGTTCAAAGAATTGCCAGTAAGTAATCATGAGCTGGAAATGGATTTGGTGATGGTTCCTGCACCTGTAAAAGATAAAGGACAGACAGCATATTTCCCCTTCGTTTTTATGCTTGTGGATCCTGAAAAGGCTACGATACTAGACTTTGAATTTCTACCGCCGCATCCGGACTTTCATTCCATGCTGGGCAAACTGCCGGATACCATTCTCGGGAAGATAGTTAAAACGGGCAGACGCCCGCATAAAATCAATTATAAATCCCCCTACATAGAAGGTATTATGAAATGGCTGAAAGAGGAGACAGGACAGAAAACGGAACAGAAGTCAGATATGCCTGCACTTGATGATGCTGTGGAATTTATGATTGACCAGATGACAGAATGAAATTGGGGAACCCTCTATTGATGAGAATATAATCTTTATTTTATAACTTTCGGATAGCATTTATAACCCTTGAGTTTACTCCGAAAAGCATTTCTGTCAACTTTTCGCGGTGGACCCAACTTATAATCCACTAACCATGAAAACTCAAATTATATTTTTGTCAACAATACTTTTCCTGTTTCTTGTCGCATTCTGCGCAACCACCCAGGAAAAGAAGGCAGAAAACATCTCAGGTATTTTCGACGATCCGGATGCCGAACAACCCAAAATCACATTAATTTCTGTATTTGACAATTATAAGGTTGACCCTGACATGCAAACCGACTGGGGTTTTGGCAGTGTCATACAAACGCCGGATGAAAACATATTATTCGATACGGGAGGCGATTCTAACATCTTGCTCTCCAATATGCAAAAAATGGACATTGACCCGAAATCGATCGATAAGGTATTCATCTCTCATGTCCATGGCGATCATCTGGGAGGATTGAAAGGATTTCTTGATAAGAACAATGATATCACGGTATTCATTCCGGCTTCCTTTCCCAATTCCGTTAAGAACATGATAACGGACAAAGGCGCTCAAGTCAAAGAATTATCAGATCCGGGAAAGATTACTGATTTTGCGTGGTCCACCGGAGAACTCTCTGGTCCACCCACAGAACAATCCCTGATGATTCATTCAAAAAAGGGATTGATCGTAATGACGGGCTGCGCCCATCCGGGAATCGTAAGGATTGTAAAGAAAGCCAAAGAACTGAC
>JBNJFN010000450.1:0-2766 GCA_051746885.1 Bacteroidota bacterium
ATCCAGCGCCTCAGTTCATTAAAATCCGATTCCGGGAGCTTTTCTATTTCATTTTTGAGTTTTTTGATATTTAGCATATCTCACCTTCCTTTTTGGATTGAAACGGTTAATTATAGAATAAATTGCAGTGACCCGGCCGTTCACCGATTGTCATGTTATCGATGGCAGTTGTGTTTTTATAAACAATAGAGATGGGATGTAATCCTGTCAACTCATCACCATCCTCCGCCAGCTCCGCCGCCGCCGAAGCCGCCTCCGCCGAAGCCACCGAATCCACCGCCACCTCCGCCACCGAAGCCGCCGGTTCCTGAGCTGAAATTACCGAATGCGCCTTGCTGCCGGCCGGATGCTGACCCCATCATAAACATCGCTGCCAGGAAGGGCAGGCCGCTACCCGCGGAGCCACGGTGCATATTATAATGCCGGGCCCTTCTTATCCGTCCGATTACCGAAAATACGATCACCAGAAAAAACAATATCCCAATGGGATAGGGGGCTTTGGATTCTTTTTCACCGCCTGTTTTCTTTCTGTAATCCTGGGCAGTGTATTCTCCCTGGGTCAGGTTGATCAATACATCCGTTGCACTGTCCAGACCCTGGTAAAAATTGCCCTGTTTAAAACGGGGCGTGATCTCTTCATCTATTATCCGGTTGGCAGTGGCATCGGGCACAACCCCTTCCAGGCCATATCCTGTGGCTATAAATATTTTGTTGTTGGCCGGGTTGATCAGTATCAGAATGCCATTGTCCTTACCCTTTTGTCCAATACCCCATTTTTCAGCCAGCCTGACGGCATAATCAGATATGGCATACCCGTGAATGTCATCCATCGTTACTATAGCAATCTGGGTGGAAGTTTGCCTGTTGAATTCAACCAGTTTCTGCTCAAGTTTTTGCTCTTCAGGCTGATCCAGGAATTCGGCAAAGTCATTGACCATCTTTGGGGGTTGCGGACGTTCTGGAAATTCTCCCTCCTGGGAATATAACTGATTGGTTGAAAAAATGAGTAATCCGACAAGAATGTATTTGAACAACTGTGTTTTCATTTTTTTAGTCCTCTTGTTCTTTTCCGAAAGAAATTTCGTTTGACAGTTCATTGACATCATCTTTCTGATATGGGAAATATTCCTTGAGTGCCTGTCCGGCCATTTTGATGCCTTTGGCAAGGCCCTCTGCATATTTTCCCTCCCTGAAGTAGCTGAGTGTTGTATCGCGTATCTCATCCCAGAAATTATCGGGGGTGACTGCATTGATCCCTGCATCTCCCAGAATGGCAAATTTCCGGTTGTTAAGGGCAAGATAAAAAAGCACCCCGTTGCGTTTCTCGGTTTTGTGCATCTTCAGCTTTTTGAATATGTAGGCTGCCCGGTCCAGTACATCTACCTTGCAGTTTTTCTCCACGTGAAGGCGTATTTCACCGGAGGTATTCAGCTCCGCTTCTTCTATGGCATCTGTGATGATCTTTTTCTGTTCTTCTGTAAAAAATTTGGACGGTTTCATTTTAGTGTGACAGTTTATTAAAAATTTGAAGTTCAAGTTGATTTATATGCCAAATTTACAAACTTTGCTTCTATCGCCATGGAACCCGCATGTTAATCATGTGCTTGTTGTGAAGATTACTGCATGCGGGTTTCATCTGTTGGTGCTTATTTGGGTTCTGTTAGAATTCTACATCTGGTGATTCTTCGGCTCCTTCCTGTGACTCGAAGTAAGCTTTTTCTTCAAAACCGAACATATTGGCGTAAAATGTTTGCGGGAACTGCTTGACATAGGTGTTGTATTGCTGAACACTCTGGTTGAATCTTCTTCTGGCCACACTGATACGGTTTTCCGTTCCTTCCAACTGGGCTTGCAGATCCCTGAAGTTCTGGTTGGCTTTTAATTCCGGGTAACGTTCCACCACAACCATTAAACGTGATAAAGCAGAGCTCAGGGCTCCCTGGGCCTGTTGGAACTCTTGGAGTTGTTCGGGAGATAGATTCTCGGCATTAACATCGGTTGAAGCAGCTTGCGACCTGGCTTCAGCCACCTTCTGAAATGTTTCCTGCTCGTGCTCGGCATAACCCTTTACCGTACTGACCAGGTTGGGTATCAAGTCATTTCTTCTCTGGTACTGGGTCTCAACCTGCGACCACTGTTCTTCTACGGATTGTTCCATCTGAATCATCCTGTTGTAAGTGTTCTTAACGGAAGAATATACAATCAATCCAAAAATGACGATAATTCCGATAACAATCCAGGATCTCTTTATTTTCATGATATTGAGATTTTATTTAAAGCCCAAAGGTAACACGTTTTATTTGTTATAAAAAGGGTGCAATTTTATTTTAGTTGGATTTGAGTTAATGTACTCAATTTTAATTCCTGCTTTCTGACTTGATTAAACCCGATGAAATATATTACATTTACCTTTTGAAAATTTTTTATCCTTTTATGACTGAGATTGCAATTGTTGTACTTAACTGGAATACGAAAAAGCAGTTGGAAACCTTTCTTCCCTCCATCATTGAATATTCACAGGATGACTCTGCAGAAATCATCGTAGCCGATAATGGATCGAGCGATGGTTCAGCGGAATTTCTCCGGAACAATTATCCCGACCTGAGAACCATCCTGTTCGACAAAAATTATGGATTTACCGGTGGATATAACAAGGCGCTTGCTCAAATTGAGGCCAGATATTATGTGATTTTAAATTCAGACATTGAAGTAACCGAAAACTGGCTGAGTCCATTAAAAAAATGTCTGGAGGAAGATGATCTTGCT
>JBNJFN010000451.1:0-2766 GCA_051746885.1 Bacteroidota bacterium
TGAGCGGTCGAATGTAAAGTGATACCCCAGGGATAGGTTCAGTATGTTAGCCAGATCAACCTGGTGTAGAGGGTCATAGGATTCTTCTACTGACTGGGAACGTATGACCTTCTCAGTATTCCTTAGGTTATTGGATTCATCGTATATATAATTCATATATTCGGTAGAATACCGATGGCTGTATTGTTCCTGAATATAGGTAAATGAAGAAATGCCTGCCGTCAGAGAAAAGTCCCTGTACCGATACCGGATGTTCACAGGTACATCCAGACCAACCAGTTCTACCCTGTTGGAGGTTGAAGTCACATTGGCAGATGAAGAGGAGCTTTCGGCTGAAAGATGACTGTAAAGTGCATCATTTCCCTCAGGAATAGTGCTGCCATGGGTGGTGAAATACTGGCGGGAAACAATAACTCCCGTATGCATGCTAAGATTAGGCAGGAGTTCAAATTCTGACAGCACGCCACCGGAAAAGTTCAGGTCGCTCTTGGTAGCCTTCGGGGTATAATTGTAAAGGGTAGAAAAGGTTACCCCCAGATTTGCTTTTTGCTTTTTGTCTGTTTCCAGGTTTCCGGAAGAGATTTGTTCCCAGGGTGATTTTTGTTCTCCGGATTCGGAAAGGGCTGCTAAATATGGCTGCTGGTTTTGAGCAACATCAACACGCCTCTGCAGGGGGCTTATTTTCTGTAGATCATCTTTTTCCCTTGATGTAGCGGCCGTTTTTTTTGAAATACCTTCCTTCTTTCCTGTTTCATTTTGAATCATCTCATTATGGTCATCCTGGCCTATTAACCTCCTTTGTGGTTGGGATTCGGATTGCTGTTCACCTGAATTTTCAACGGAAGCTATGCCTTTACTGTCACTTTCAGCAAATTCCATATTTTCTTGAAAATCCGGGGGGGGTAGTTCGTATTGGTTCATAAGCGTTTCATTTCTTTCCGAATATTCTTTTATCTGTTGATTGAATGGCCAGAAAACCAGGAAAAGCAACAACAATACTGCAGCAACCCGGGAAGCCCTTTGCAGGTATACAATCCTTAGATTGCGGCCTCCATCGAGTTTTTCCTGCATGTCCTTCCAGGCGGCGGGATCCACCGCTTCGCTATGGTTGTCAAAAACCTCCCGGATTCGCCTGATTAGTATTTTGTCAAATGATCTGTTCATAATCCTCCTGATAATAATCCCTGTATTTTTTCCTCAACAATTGCTTGGCACGGCTTAGATCCGCCCGCGAAGTACTTTCGCTTATACCCAGTTTTTCCGATATCTCCTGGTGGGTGTATCCTTCCACTTCATAAAGGTTGAAAACAAGCCGGTATCTTTCCGGTAATTCATTAAGCATATCCATCAATTCCTTCAGTTCAAGTTCATTTAACGTTGCTGTTTCATGGATCTGCACTTCCTCATCATCTAACGATTGCGTGTTGTGATGTTTTATATTGGATCTGTAGTAATCAATTGCCCTTCGGATGATGATTTTTCTGAACCACGGCCTGAAAGGCTGATTTTCATCAAACTTTTCAATATTATCAAAGACCTTCATAAAACTGTCGTTCAGTATCTCGACGGCTTCTTCCTTGTTGTAGGCATAGCGGTAACACATCCCTATTCCATAAGCATAATATTTCTCGTAAAGCATCTTCTGATGCTTGCGCTTTCCCTTACGACAACCGTCTAAGATCCTTTTTTCGATCGCTTCCTGTTTTTACACGTTATGCGGTTTATTCATTAAACGTTAAAGATATATAATATTTGATCATTTGTTTCTTTTTAGCAGGTTTCCCATTAACTGAAATTTCTCACTGTTTATAATCATACATGATTTTAAGGGTATCTGTAAGATATGGAAACTATTTCCATCTCATATTCCATCTCTCCTCCCCAATATCCTACCTGGATATGTATGAGGCTGTCATTATCACGTTCCCATTTACCATTAAAATTTTCATTGTATTTTCAAAAGCACTTTATAATCCGATTTTTTGTATTTTGTTTTGACATTCGGATAAGGAAGCACATCCATCAATTCAAACCGGTATTCCCGGAATGTTTGAGTTTGGGATTCCAGACTGCTCAGTTTGATTTTTTCGTATACGGTGGTATCTCCCGTATCAGACGATTTGATTTTAAGCCAGGCGGTCGCCTCACCGGCCCGGAAACACCGTGCACCTTTAGGGCATCGTGAGTCCTCCACCTCATCAATAGTGAAGGATAACCCGGAATCCAGGATATACTCCTTTCCCCATCTGACTTCAATTTGCTTATTCAGTCTTACCAGCCTGTATTGATCTTCACATCCTGCCGCCAGCAGGATCATGATTCCCAATATGACATGAATGCTTTCCATTTCTTTAATAATTGATTTGAAAGACCATAATTATTACAAATAGTTGCTGAGTGTAGCCTTGTTAACCTTGCCAACTGAACTATTGAACTCCAGTCAAACTCTTTACTACAATTGATGATCATAAAACTTGTCCGGCTTTTGACGCCTGCCTGACAGCAGTCAGGGATGACGATCGAATTACCACTGAATCCTCAATAGAGTGACAATTTGATGCCTATTCTGCTTCGCCAGGCTTAGCAAGTTTTCCCATAAACACAATCGTATTGGTTGTTACCTCCCGAATAGCAAATACAAATGGCTTATTAAAACGAACTACCATAGGACCTCCACCACCTACAGAGGTTACACCTACCTCAACTGAAGTAACAGCAGCTGCCTCTGTACCTTTTTCATCTACTTCCACAAAAGTTTTATGAAGC
>JBNJFN010000452.1:0-2760 GCA_051746885.1 Bacteroidota bacterium
TCATTTTTACGGTTTTCATGTTACTGGCCCCTTTCACGCCAATGCCCCATGTGGTTGAAAAAATTTTGATGCTAAAAAATGGAACCTTGCATAAACCGGTTGATATTTTTGATTTGTTTTTTCATTTGTTTCCATTGATTCTGCTGATTTTGAAAGCAAGGAGGATACCGCATGACCGAAAGAAAAACATATCCTGATAATATGATTAGAGTAAATTTCAAAAACTCCAAAAAAAATATTAATTTGAAATCATTATATCCTGAAGCGTTCGCGATGTATGTTGATACTGAGTCTGATAATCCAGATGATTTCAGCAAACATGTTTTGGAAACATTAAAAGAGGAAGAGGATACTATCCTAAAAGCAAATAATCCTGAGAATAATGAAGATGGTTGAAATCAATGAAGATTTGCAAAAAGTTGCCAATTTAATTATTTCTAATGTGTTTTATCTTTTGCCTCTGCCTGACTGGTGGCTCTTTTCCATTTCGTGTGGGTAACGTTTACTAATTTTCCTTTTTCTGTAAATTTCCTGCTGGGAGTCCACGGACTCCCAGCGGTTCGGTGCCCTAAATCCTAATGACCATATTGTTTTGCAATTCCTGGAAAATGTTTCATCACCCTAAACTTCAATCACCTTTCCCGCTCCCTCTTCTATGTATTTTTCCGGATAAAGATCCTTTATTTCCTGTTTATACTGGGTGCAATGAGTGGCGCAAATCAAATCTAAATTCTTCAGGGATTCAGGCTTATTTGAGTGCAGGCCGCCGATAACTCCGTGGACTTTACCAAATTCGGAAGCCGAACCTATAATATTTTCCATTTTCGGGTGTGAACATCCTACTATAATTACAATACCTTTTTGTGTATCAATGCAAAGCGACTGCTCTATTCCTTCCAATTTGCCCGTGGTCCCCCTGTGTCAGGATAGATGTCGCCTCAACTAAAAATTGAAAATGGGGCATTGAGGTGACCGATATGGGATATTCTATCCTAATCAAGGAGAGTGTGTTACAAAAGGCTTTATCAGGCAGAAAAACCCAACATGAAATTGCAACAGAATTTGGTGTTGGCAAATCCACCATCCAGAACTGGTTAAGACACTATAGAAACAACGGTGATATCAAGTTGAAATCAAAAGAAAAACGTCCCAAAGACTGGACCCCTGAAGAACGGATATCCGCACTCATTGAAACAGGTGCTATGACCCCGGAGGAGTGTTCCGCCTGGTGCCGGAAGAAAGGGATCTTTCCCCATCACCTGGAACAGTGGAAGAAAGACGCTATATCCGGCATATCCAATATCCCTGAAAAGCAAATGCGTGAAAAAGAGACTCTATATAAAAAGGAAATTTCCTCATTAAAAAGGGATCTTACCCGTAAAGAGAAGGCCCTTGCAGAAACAGCCGCGCTGCTGGTTCTTAAAAAAAAAGCCCAGGCGATTTGGGGGGAGCCCGAGGAAGATTGATATCATCCGAAGACAAACAAAAGGTTCTGCAATTGATTTCAGAAACCTGCAAAGCAGGCGCCAGAAAGCGTCTGGCAGCCGAGTTGCTTGGGTTGACGATCCGGACACTTCAGCGCTGGGGCAATATCGGAACCGGCGACAGACGGAAAGACTGTCCTACCCGGCCTGCAAACAAAATGTCCGAAGCGGAGCGCCAACAGATCATCAAAACCCTTGAATCCCCCGAATTTGCGGATCTAAATCCAAACCAAATCGTGCCGAGGCTCGCTGACCAAGGGATTTATGTTGGATCTGAGGCAACGATGTATCGGATATTGAGGCAACGGAGCATGAACACCCATCGACAGAGCAGCCAGCCGGCCCGAAAAAACAGTCCGGAACCGTTGGCTGCAAATGGCCCGAACCAGCTGTGGTCCTGGGATATAACGTATCTGCCTTCAAGGGTAAGAGGCCAATTTTATTACCTTTACATGATCATGGATCTGTACAGCCGAAAAGTTGTCGCCTATCAGGTGTATGACTGTGAGTCCGGAGAACTGGCTTCTGACTTAGTAACGGATGCATGCCTTCGGGAACAGATCGCCCGGGACCAGATAACCTTGCATTCAGATAACGGTTCTCCCATGAAATCCGTAACCATGCTGGCGAAACTTCAGGAGTTGGGAGTGTTCCCATCGTTCAGCAGGCCCTCTGTCAGTAACGATAATCCTTTTTCCGAGTCGTTGTTCAAAACATTGAAATACCGGCCTGAGTACCCTGAGAAACCGTTTGATACTATTATTGTAGCCAGGGAATGGGTCCATGAATTTGTAACCTGGTACAATACAGTTCATTTGCACAGCAGCATTCGATTTGTTACCCCAGCTGACCGACACGCTGGCAACGACATCAAAATTCTTGCAAACAGGCATCAAATATACCAAGAAGCCAGATTGAAAAATCCTGAAAGATGGTCTGGGAAAACAAGAAACTGGGAGTCTGACACAGAGGTTATCTTAAAAAAATTCAAACGGTTGAAAGCAGAGGATACTGTTTATAAGGATGCAGCATGAACGGTCGGATCCGGTACAGAATAGCAAAATTCTCTCATGACCGAGAATGGGCCCTCAAATACCCGTCGGAGGGCATGAGAGAATTTTGCGGAACTCTGAACAAAGTATAGGAAAAAAGGCGACAACTTGCTTGACACACACCGCCCCTTTGCCGCTCCAGTTCCATAAGTCAGGCTATCCCCAAAACAAACGATGGTATCCCCTATCGGATCAGCATTCTTAATCTCATAGGACGAAGGAAT
>JBNJFN010000453.1:0-2759 GCA_051746885.1 Bacteroidota bacterium
TATTATGGAGAAACAATTCATTGTTATAAGTCTGTTGCTTCTTATCTTTTCAGTGGATACGTCTGTTCATAATAATGACTCAAAGCCCCGTATTATAGTCGCAAGCAACGGCGAAATTGATGAAAAATGTTCCATGGTAAGGTTTTTATTATCTGCCAACGAATGGGATATCGAATGTATTGTCACATCAAGTTCACAATACCACTGGCAAGAACACAGGTGGGCCGGGGATGACTGGATTGATCCTTACCTGGATACCTACGCGCAGAGTTATCCGAATTTAATCAAACACAATCCGGATTATACAACTCCTGAATACTTGCATGAACGGTCAGCCCTGGGAAATGTTAAAGCCGAAGGGGAAATGGAGGGAGTAACGGCGGGGTCTCAACTGATCGTAAATATTCTGCTGGATGAAACTGACAATCGTCCTGTCTGGGTGCAGGCATGGGGAAGACCCAACACCATGGTCCGGGCGCTAAAGACCATTGAGATTGAGCATACGGACAGGATGGCTGAAGTGGCTCAAAGGTTGGAGTTGTTCTTAATTTGGGAGCAGAATTCCACCTACCAGACCTACATTCGGCCACACTGGAACAAGTACAATATATTGACGATTGTTTCGGACCAATTCAACGCGTTTCCTATCGCTGGAAACCTAAACATTACAAGATTTCATTTTAGCCAAGTGGGCATAAGTTTGGAAAAGAGATGCAATCGGAGCCTTTTAATTGGTTCGAAAGACAGTTGAAGTAAAAAATCATAAAATAATAATCCTATGAAAAAATCTCAGATTATAACTATTTCCCATACTATTTTAATAATCTTAATTATCCTTTTAAAAAATAATTTCGTCTTTGCTCAGGAAGAAAACCTAAAAGTATTTGAACGATGGAGAGCATGGTCGGATGGGGAGAACATGCTGATGCGCCATTTAAACAAGCAGGCATTTACTCATCTTGACATCAGGGATAAAGAGATTGCCGATTTACAAACAAAAGCAGATTGGATGAGCAGGCAGAACAAAGTAAAGGACGTTCTGATGAAAACAGTAGGTCCTTTTCCAGAAAAATCCCCTTTAAATCCTCAGATTACCGGAACTGTCATAAAAAAAGGATACAAGATTGAAAAAATAATTTACGAATCCATGCCCGGATTTTATGTTACAGGCGGTCTTTATCTTCCTGATGGCAGAGATAAAAAACCCGCCATACTTTTTGTTAGCGGGCACACAGAAAATTCTTTCCGGCATGACTCCTACCAGGTTATGATTCTGAATCTTGTTAAAAAAGGTTTTATAGTTTTCGCAATAGATCCCATAAGCCAGGGGGAACGGGTCCAACATTACGATGCTCAGAAAAATGCCCCTCTCATCGGCTTCAATACTATCGAACACAATTATCTGGGGAACCAGACTTTTTTATCAGGAGTATCACTTGCAAGGTATTTTATATGGGATGGAATAAGGGCAGTCGATTACCTGCTGACCCGCAAGGAAGTGGACTCTGAAAGAATTGGGGTAACGGGCCAATCTGGAGGGGGTACACAATCAGCTTATATTTTTGCTTTCGATGAACGGATAAAAGCAGGAGCACCGGTAAATTACATCACTGGATTCAGGCGATTACTCGAATCAATCGGACCGCAGGACGCGGAACAGAATTTTTATCATGGCATCTTAAATGGGTTGACCCACGCCGATTTACTTGAAGCCAGGGCTCCAAGTCCTGTTCTGATTAGTTCCGGAACAAGGGATTTTTTCAGTATTCAGGGTGCCCGTGAAACATACGCAGAAGTATTAAATGCCTATAAAGCATTTGGAATGGAAAGAAATATTGGGATGGTGGAAGATGATTTTGGGCACGGCTATACAGTAAAACTAAGAGAAAGTATAAATGATTTTTTTCAAAAAAACCTCAATCTCCCGGGAAATCCTAATGATGAAGATGTTACAATTTTAAAATCCGGGGAATTAATGATTACACCCACTGGTAATATTTCTACCTCTTATGAAAATGCCGAAACAGTTTTTAGTCTTAATAAAAAAGAGACCCAAAAACTGGCAAACAAACTTAAGGGTTCCAGGAAAAATTTGAATACCCACCTGGAAAAAGTCCAGTCAAGGGCCAAAGAAATTTCTGGGTATATTGCTCCCGAAGAAAATGTAAAATCAGTATTTCGTGGAAGATACCAGCGAGACGGATATTCAGTTGAGATGTATGCTCTGCATGGTGAAGGGGATTGTGTTATTCCCCTGTTACTGTTTGTTCCAGAAAAGGGCGATAAATTTACAAGTATAATTTATCTGCATCCCAAAGGAAAAAATACAGATGCAGCGGTTGGAGGCAGGATTGAACAACTGGTAAAAAAAGGTTATTTGGTGGCTGCGCCAGATGTATCGGGCATTGGTGAAGTTAAAGATAATAATTACGGGACTAACTTTCTTGCGTTGTTAATAGGTCGCAGTATTGTTGGAATTCAGGCTGGTGATGTGAATAGAGTTGCTAATTTCTTAAAAAAGAGGCCGGATGTTGATCCGGAGAAATTGTGTGCAGTTGCCTTTAATGAGATGGGACCGTCATTGTTACATGCAGTTGCATTTAATAAATCAGTAAATACTGTAACTCTAATAGGTTCATTAAGCTCATACCAGACAGTTACCATGAATAAATTCTATGATACCGGACTTTCAAACTATTTTGTTGCGGGGGCACTGACTGGCTACGACCTTCCAGATCTTGCTGCGAGCATAGTTCCAA
>JBNJFN010000454.1:0-2757 GCA_051746885.1 Bacteroidota bacterium
ATGGGCTCGGCGCGGAGTTCAATGACATCGGATTGTCCTTCCGGACGCTCCGGGGTTTCATAAACCTCACGGGGCTGAAAGGGTTGGTTGTTTTGCTGTTCCTGCTGTTCGCCTGATGATTGGCAGCCGGGGAGGAATGATGCTGCCAGGAATAATGCCGACAGCCAGAGTGTTGTTTTTCGTTTCATAAGGTGGAATTATTTTTTCAGATTAATAGTTTTAAATGTTTTCATGGAACGCGATTTAGCACTTATTTTAAGCTTTGATGATTTATCGGTTCGTATCAGGAAAGAAGCGATACCGGCTTCAGCTTTTATTTTTGACGGACCAATGATTTCTCCTCCATTTTCAACACGCAAGTTGACTTCTGAAGTATCTTCCACACACAACGTCCCGTTTTCATCTTTAATTTTGGCATAAAAAATTAATAGATCATCATTTTTCGCTTCTTTGCCGGATTCAAAATAATCAATAACGAGCTTTTCTGGTTGCCCAGGTGTTTTTACGACATCCTCACATACAGCTTTTTTTCCAAGGTAACCTACCGCCTTAATTGTTCCTTCCTGCCATTTTATATCATTAAAAGTAAAAGGAGGGCTATTGAGTTGACGACAATTTCCCCCATCAAATGGATTACCGCCCGTGTACCATCCTTCTTTATTTTTAGAGTATTTACTGTCAGGGCCATCGTCACTGTATTGCCTTGCGATCTCTTTCCCATTTACAAACAATGCTACCTCATCAACATTTGCATACACCACTACTTTATTGTCTTTAGGAGGCCTGTTCCAATAATTGGCAAGAAAGATATATGGATCAAATGAACCAGACGGAAGAGAAAGTCCTGTCTGCATCTGACTTTTAAAAAACGGGATACTGAATTTATCTAATCGAAAGATATCAGCTACGCCACTGCGGCAAATGTTTTCAGCATATCCCCGGTTGTAATCATACATACTCCAAACCGCATCGCCTGTAGTCCAGGGGTAATAAGCCCTGTATCGGTTATGAGACCATTGCGCATTCCAGGCATTTTGCAAAAGTGCGTCCTGTCCATCACCGCGAGCGACCCGTGTAGTGCTATTATGCCCTCCAAACTCAAAGTCATAATATTCACGAATAAAACCGGGCTTTTCACTATCATTAGGTCGATTAAATCCTTCCTCCCAGTCATTATAAAGTACATCAAAACCGAAATACCCATAACTATCTCCGGCCGTATAAAACTGATCGCCAGGGCATTCGTTGTGTGCTACTTCAACGGCTTTGTCTTTCCACCAATTTGGGGGCCATGCCTCATTTAAAATCACCTCCCAAAGAATCATTGATGGATGATTGCGGTCACGGCGAATCATATCTCTGATATCCCGGTAAGACAACTCAATAAACGTCTCATTATCATTGAAGAATTGCCATCCCGGAATAGGTTGAATGACTAAAAGACCTAATTCATCGCATGCCTGAAGAACAGATTTGTCTTGTATATAATGACCAAGACGAACCGTATTAAACCCACTTTCTTTAATGTGATACATATCTCTGTATTGCGCCGCATCTGAAATGGCATTGCCAACATAAGGATATTCCATGTGCCGGTTTGAACCAACAAGTCGTATTTTTTCCCCATTTATCTCGAATCCGTTGGTCCGGGTAAATGAGATGTGACGGATTCCTATCCGTTGTTCTTCAATATCAATAACTTTTTCGTTCTCAATTATTTCTGTTCTGAGTAAATAGAGGTAAGGTGCATCAGGTGACCATAGCATAGGTTCCTTCAAATTAATAGATTGATTTATATGTGTTGAACCATTTGGCGATATTTCCTTAGAGATTTCTGAAACGGCGACTTGCTCCCCCAGATCCCTGTTTTGGAAGAGTCCGTTAATTTGAATTAACCGCTGACGAACACTTATGTCAACTGACTTTTGCAATTCATTACGCACATGAGTTTTCACTGCAACCACCGCTTTTTTATCTGATACCTCAGGATAGGTAACAAACACTCCCCCCCCGGCCACTTCATTGGCCAGAATTGAATGCGTGATATGAACTTTGTTCTTTACTATAAGATTAACATCCCTGTAGATACCTCCGTAATACAAGAAATCAAGGTTTTCCACGGGTTTTCCTGGGGGAATAAGGTCATTGTTACGGTTGTCAAGCCGAATTTTAATCTCATTGGTTTTCCCAAAATTTAAATGATCTGACAATTCAATTACAAAGGGCGTATATCCGCCTGCATGTTGTTTTACATGCTCGCCATTAATCCAAACATCAGCTAAATGCATTGCACCTTCAAATTCTATACAAACCTTTTTGTTTTTCCATTCTCTATCCGCCTTAAACTGTTTTTTATAGAAAGAAAGACCTTGCCACTGATTAACTATTGTTAAATCTTCAACTCTGGGAGTATGAGGCAATGAAACAGATAACCAATCAGCAGTTTCAATATGCATAAACTCCTTTTTTAACTCATCACTTGATAAACTTAAGCTACCCTGGGAAGAAACATGCGCAACATCGAATTGAGCAAGCCAATCATTTCCCTGATTAGAGATCTCTATACTATCGACATCATTATTTTCTATACGAATAAACTGCCAGCCTTGATTGAAATCTTTTGTTAATGGGATCTTTTCATTAGATTCAGAGCAACCAGGAAGGATGAATAATATAAGCGTAATGATTAATAAAAAAAAATGTTTCATTTTTTGAGTTACAAAGAATATTTATGAATAATCCTAATTAGCTATATTA
>JBNJFN010000455.1:0-2746 GCA_051746885.1 Bacteroidota bacterium
TCCGGTTCTGAAAGCTTGTTTCGATTTACACGGTCCTGAAGGTCAAGATAGACCGAAGGAATATCTTTGAGCAGTCTCTTGGCCGTTGTTGATTTTCCTGACTGCCTGGGGCCTAAAATGGCGACGGCCGGAGAACGCAAAAGTGCTTTTTGCAATTTTTCTTCTATTAACCTCGACACATATCCATGCATTTCAAAAACACCTTTTTCTGATTTACATGGTTTTATACAGGAAAGCATGCAGATTGTCAAACGAATTCATAAAGGGGTGGCCCTTTATGTTTTTATATTCAGAAAGTTGTGCTTTGCAGTAACGGCCTCCTTGATTATTTCCTTTAATTCGGTTTTTGCGGGAGTTCAAGGTTCAAGGTTCAAAGTTGAAGGTCAAGGTTGGTCATGGTTTGAGGTTGATTAAAATTCGGGGGCAGTCATATAGCCACTCCGGCTCGGCTGCAGTGTCAGTTGACCTGCGCTCACAAATTTATTGACCAGCAGGCTTGATGTTTTAACAATAAGAGTGCATTGACATGTAACCATTAAAAGGTTACAGTAATAGAAACGAATTTTATCCCCGCATAATGACTGATAAATCAACGGTGCAATTTGGGTTGGCGGGTTTTTTTCCGGAAAAAAGTTAACTGGCGGGTGGAGGATCAATATCTGGAAATCGAGGTGTATTATGCAGGTAGTCGTGAAAAGGCCCCATATTAAAGTGGAAGGGGAAATTTCCCCTGAACTCATCGCCTTTTTAAAAGAGAGATACGGAGACGTTGATGTAATCGAAAACGAAGAAGATGAGCTGGTGGAAATCATGAAAACGGACTGGTATCGAGATATCCGCACCCGGACCTCACCTGGTGAAAATTTGCGGATATACCGAAAACTCCACGGCCTCTCGCAACAAGAGCTGGGCTGCAGACTGGGCCGGTTCACCCGCCAAAACATTTCCAACATGGAACGGGGCCACCGCCCGATCAGCAAGGCTGTAGCCAAACAACTCGCAGAACTGTTTGATGTTTCCGTTGAAAAATTTATATAAGATGTTGGCTCCATGGATCAGTTTAATGTTATCTCTTTCATCCTCAAAATATAATGAAACCGCTTCTTTCAACGATGCAATTGCCTCATCAATATTGACAAATCTCTACTGGATGATCCATATTTGTTTTAACGCACCAAGCTTCCAGACGATACAAAAAAACAAGGACTTATTATGACTCAGGATTTTTACGTAATTATCGAAAAAGATGAAGACGGATTCCTGGTTGGTGAAGTTCCCTCATTAAAAGGCTGTTATGCCCAGGGAAAAACACTTGAAGAACTTTTAAAAAATATACGGGAAGTCATCGAAATGTGCCTTGAAGAAAAGCACATTGTCCAAAACGAATTTATAGGCGTACAAAAAGTGAGTCTGGACAATGAACCAGCCAATGCTTAAGGCTGGTGACGTATTAACAGCCCTAAAGAAATACGGTTTCACAGTTGTCCGCCAGAAAGGCAGTCACATTCGACTCCGCCATGAAGATGGCCGCTGTACAACTCTGCCTTATCACTCCGGCCAGGATATCGGAAAAGGCCTTTTACGCAAAATACTCCGAGACACTGAACTTTCGATTGACGACTTGCAAAAAAAATAACTTTCACAAGGGAGTATAAAGGGCCGTTACGGCATAAATGGCCAAACTTCAGCAAACCTGGATCTTTTGTATTGAATATCCTGTCAGGACTTCTTCTTCCAGCTCTCCCATTGAGAAAAAATCCCGGGTCGGTCCAGAAGACCTGCCAGTTCCTGAATCCGGGGCTCAAGATAGCTGTAATCCAGGTCTTCTTTCCGGAACCTTAGAATACCTTTCACATCTTCGAGGTCCCGGGGTCGTTCGGATATGATTTTGAAAAGAATCAGGTCCTCGGGGGTGCAGAAGTTTGTAGACGCACTTCCGATTTCCACTTTCAGGGCTCTTTCGATGGCCTGCCGTTCAAACGGCAGTGCACCGAAAATAATGTCGATTCGCTGATCCTGGTGGGTCTTTAAAGGCAAAACCCGTGTCTGCCTGATGAATTCAAGCGGCTTGTCAACCAGCAGCGCATATGATCCTTCCAGCATGGAGACGACGTTTTTGATTTCATTGTCGGAAACCCAGACCGTTATATCAATGTCGAGGGTGGCCCTTGGCTGACCCCATTTTGCATTGGCCAGGCCCCCAATGACCATGTATTTGATTTTGTGTTTTTCAAATAATGCGGCGATATCCAGCAGGGCCTTTTCGAGCAGCATTATTTCAGGCATGCCAGGGCCTTGTGCATCTCGATGACGCCTTGTGGGTCCACCGGCCTCTGCCTGGCAGCTTCCGGGATCAGTTCATATAACTCGAATACCGCGGCCAGGCTTTGATTTCCCGGCATTTTGTCCGCGCGGTTGGCTTCCCACTCATTAAAACGCCGCAGGGCGCCCATATGTTTTTGGATCCTGGATTTGTCGGCTTCTACCCGGGGATATGATGGGCTTTTTTGTCTCATAAATATAGAATAAAGGGCGTGGATGAAAAGTCAAGCGTTATCAGGAGGGCGCTTTGAAGCTGTTTTTCAAGCTGTTCCGGCGAGCATTTTTGGCTCGTATTCGCATGTAAAAAGGGATTGAAGCGGAAACTTGCTGGAGGCGTTGAGAATCTCAATGCCAACGATTTTGCCATCTTCAGTAAGATCCAGATTCACTCCTTCAGAAACTTCCACTACCCCGGTTGGCAGTT
>JBNJFN010000456.1:0-2725 GCA_051746885.1 Bacteroidota bacterium
AAAAGGCAGAGATGATGAGGCGCCGCTTTGATGATTCCGGGCTTTACGGCAGGAAAGTTGCGGTAATTAAGGAGGATAAAAATACTTCTCCATTTCTACCTTACATATATGATCTTATCGTTTTAAACGGGGATGGGTATTCTGCCGATCAAATAACAAAAACCTTTAACTCACTTCGTCCTTACGGGGGAACAGCATGTTTTACCGGAGCGGATTCCGGCTTCCCGGATAAAATCAACAAGCTTTCTCTGGAGAATGGAGAACCGGCAATGGAGGATAATTATGCCCTTTTAACCCGTAAAGGTTCGCTGCCGGGTTCGGGGCAATGGACACACCAGTACGGAAGCTCCTCTAACCGAACCTATTCAGATGATGAGCTTGTAAAGCCTCCTCTTGGAACACTTTGGTTCGGAGGACCTTCCAATATGAATGCTCTGCCGAGGCACCACAACGGTCCTGTACCGCAGGTTGTGGGGGGCAAATTGTTTATACTAGGCATGGAAACAATCAGTGCAAGATGTGTATATACAGGCAGAGAGCTTTGGGTGAAGGAAATTCCCGGGATTGGGCACGCTTTTACATCTCTTGAGCACGAAGAGTTATTCAGAAAGGGCAATGAAGTATATATGCCTAATCACCCGGGAGCAAATTTTATCGGAAGTCCCTATGTTTCCCTGGAGGATGCAGTTTATATTATTGATGGTGACAGGCTCCTGACTCTTGATCCGGCTACGGGCGATATTTTAACCGAGTTTCGCCTCCCTCAAATCGAAAATATAGAAGTTAACGAATTTGGCCATATAATGGTAGCCGAAGACTATTTGATCACCACTATAGGGCCCCAATTTTTTGATGATGGCCAGCCGGGTAAGGAAAATAACTGGAATGCAACTTCCAGCTCGGTTTTGCTTGTTATGAACCGGCACAGCGGAGAGGTGTTATGGAAGAAAAGGGCTGAGAAAGGCTTCAGGCATAACGCAATAGTTGCCGGAGGAGAGCGCTTGTTTTTAGTTGACGGTTTATCCAAGGGCTTAATTGAGACTTTACAAAGAAGGGGCGAAATATCAGACTCTGAACTCCTGGCTTTGGACTTAAAGACAGGCAAGGAGCTTTGGTCAATAAATGAAGGTGTGTTCGGAACCTGGCTGGGTTTTTATGAGGATAAAAACATATTGCTACAAGGTGGACGACAAGGCCAAAGAGGCGCCCCGGAAGATGAACCCGATGAGAGGTTGATTGCCCATTCCGGTTCAACAGGAGAAATAATCTGGAAAAGCAACCAGGAATATACCGGGCCCCTAGGGCTTCATCCGGATATGATAATTCCTGGCGGACCGGGAGAAACGGCATATAACCCTTCTACGGGAGAAGCTCTTCTGAGGGATCACCCCATAACTAATAATGAATACAAATGGGACTGGCATAAATATTATGGCTGCGGTACTATGAATACAAGTAAACATCTCATTACCTTTCGTTCATCCAGCGCGGGGTACAATGATCTTTTGAACTTCGGTGGTACTGCAAATATTAGTGGCTGGAAGGCCGGATGTACAAACAATCTTGTTGTCGCAGACGGGGTACTAAATGGCCCGGATTATACCAGAACATGTACATGCTCCTATCCACTGCAATGCAGTTTTGGTTTGGTGCATATGCCTGATGCAGCAGTGGAAATGTGGACCCTGAACAGACTGGAAATAACCAATGAAGCCATACGCAGACTGGGCATCAATTTCGGTGCCCAGGGCAACAGGAGGGAAGATGGTGTACTTTGGCTTGAATATCCCAAAGCTTATCCGAAAGGACCCGATATCCCGGTAAAAATTGAATCAAACTCTCTGGAATTGTATGAAAATCATGCCTCCTGGATTGAAAATCCGGACAAAAAGTACGACTGGGTGGCTTCCTACGGAGCTAAAGGGATTACATCCATTTCGGTAGACCTGGTCCCGGATCGCTCTTTTGAGGAACAATCTTATACGGTTGCCCTGTATTTTGCTGAACCTGAAGACATATCGGCAGGAAAACGCATCTTTGATGTTTCCATACAAGGAGAGAAAGTTCTTGAAAATTTTGATGTTGTTGACCGGGCAGGTGGATCCAGGCGTACGCTCAGAAAAGAGTTCAAAGATGTAAAAGTTAAAGATACCCTCAGTATTGAGTTTTCAAACAACACAAACGCAACCGTTATATCGGGTGTTGAAATAGTAATGGACGATTCAATAATTTCTTCTGCAAATGATTGATAAAATTCTAAAAATTTCATCGGCCAAAATAAAAACACTGATATTATTCTCTGTTTTAATCGGACTAAATTCATTAATCCCTGCTAAAAGTCTGTCTTGTCCCATACCTGTGTTCAGATATGCATTGGAATACTGGGAAGCAGATAGCTACAATCTGGAAGTATTCTACCAAAATGCACTTAATCCCGAAGATGAAGAACTGATGAATTATCTTCTCAGGGCCTCTTCCGGGAACGAAATGAATGCAAATTTGAAGGTTAATAAAATAGACATGGAAGGAGATACCGACAATATTCCACCCAGTTATTCAAGTGATTTATCACCTGACTCTTATCCATGGATGGTGCTCCGGTATCCACGAGTAAGCGGTATTAATGAAGTTATCTGGTCGGGTCCTTTAAATAGAGAAAACGTTAACCTTTTGCTTGATTCGCCTGTCCGGGAAAGCATTGCCGGAAAACTTGCAGGAGATGCAT
>JBNJFN010000457.1:0-2718 GCA_051746885.1 Bacteroidota bacterium
ACCAACAGAATGAACATTTATACCGTTGGCATGGCCACTCAGGGGTTAAGTAATTATCTTCACAAACAATTTCCGGATCTAAACCAAATAAAAGCAGCCATTGCTTACGATTCCAGAAACAACAGCAAGCTGTTTGCGGAGAAAGCCGCCAAAGTTTTAACAGCCAATGGAATCAAAGTGTATCTTTTCGACAGGCTTCGGCCAACACCCGAGCTCTCCTTTGCTATAAGATATTTGAACTGCCAGGCAGGCATTGTGATCACTGCCTCGCACAATCCGAAAGAATACAACGGATATAAGGTGTACTGGGACGACGGAGGCCAGATTGTGCCGCCCCACGACATAAACATCATCAATGAAGTTCAGAAGATCAGCGATATAAGCCATGTCAATTTTAACGGGGATGAAAATAAAATAGAGATCCTCGGTAAGGATATCGATGAAGCTTACCTGGACAAGATATACACGCTTTCATTGAATCCTGAGGTCAACCGGAAACAAAACGATCTGAAGATCGTTTACACACCTATGCATGGTACGGGTGTAGATCTTGTTCCAAAAGTGCTGGAGAAATTCGGATTTACGAATGTGATTCATGTACCCGAGCAGGATGAGATCAGCGGTGATTTTCCAACGATCCATTCTCCAAATCCTGAAGAACATGCAGCAATGAAGATGGCACTGGAAAAAGCCGAAGAAGCGGATGCCGACCTGGTGATGGCCACAGACCCCGATGCCGACCGTGTGGGACTGGCAGTGAAAAACAAACAGGGCAAACTGGAGATCCTCAACGGCAATCAGGCCGCTTCTCTCCTGATCAACTATCTGCTCTCGCAATGGAAAGAGAAAGGAAAATTAACAGGCAACGAATACATCGTTAAAACCGTCGTCACTACCGAACTACTGGCCGATATTGCAGATAAATACGGTGTGGAATGTTATAACACCCTAACCGGCTTCAAATATATAGCAGATAAAATTAAACAGCTCGAAGGCAAGAAAACCTTCATCGGAGGCGGTGAGGAAAGTTACGGCTACCTGGCCGGCGAGTTTGTAAGGGATAAAGATGCGATAATCTCCTGTGCCCTGCTTGCTGAAACCGCCGCTTTTGCAAGGGAAAACGGCAGATCCCTGTTTGACCAGCTCATTGACATCTACCTTGAGCACGCAATGTTCAAGGAGAAACTGATATCGGTGGTCAAAAAAGGCAAGGAAGGAGAAGAAGAAATCAAAAGGATGATAGACCGGTTCAGGAACAATCCGCCCGATTCCATCAACGGTGAGGACCTGATGCTGCTACACGATTACCAGAAGCAAAAAACCTTCGATCTGCTCAGTCAGCTCCGGTACGAAATCCATCTGCCCAAGTCCAATGTATTGCAGTTCATTTTAAAGGACGGAACCAAGATCTCCATGCGTCCGTCGGGTACAGAACCCAAGATCAAATTCTATTTCAGCGTAAATGAAACGCTGGAGAAACGGGAAGACTTTGAAAAAGTAGATAAGATGCTTGAAGAACGCATTGAAAATATCATCAACGATTTAAAGATCAATTAAAAAACCAACAATATGAAATCACATAGAAAAGAACTTTGGTTCAATACGAAGCACCGCAGAGAACTTTTAAACATCACTTCGGATGTAGAAAAAGAAGTTCGTGAAAGTGGCATTCAGGAAGGCTTTGTACTGGTAAACGCCATGCACATCACAGCCAGTGTGTTCATCAACGATGACGAGTCGGGGTTGCACCAGGATTTCGAAAACTGGCTTGAGGGCCTGGCGCCGGAAAAACCCCATGATCAGTACAACCACAATACAGCAGAAGACAATGCCGATGCCCATCTGAAAAGGAGTGTTATGGGCCGTGAAGTGGTGGTAGCCATTACAGACGGCAAGCTCGATTTCGGACCCTGGGAGCAGATCTTCTACGGAGAATTCGACGGAAAAAGAAGAAAAAGGGTGCTGGTGAAGGTGATTGGGGAATAGAACTTTAAAATTGTTTGACGGGCGTTTGAATGTTTGAGGGTTTGACAGGAGTTGGTGAAAAAGTTGGCAAATAGCAGTTGGCAAGAAATCAGTGAAGTAACAGGACGTAGATATAAAAAGTGGTCTTTCAATGGTCATTTGTACCTTACTTTTTATTTTCGGGCATTTTTTGGCAGAAAAATGAAATTCTAATATCCCTGCCTTGCCGGCAGGCAGGTAATTTCGAAATCCTGTTTTGATTATTAAAATATTGGATCATTGGAATTTGTTTAGTATTTAGAATTTCCAGTTTATCTGAGTTAGGTTGTCATTGATTGTATCCGCAGAGATGCCTCAGCCTTCGGTTCATTCCGGCTGGATCCCGATGACTATCGGGAGGAGAGTCGCCTGCCCCACTGAGTGAAGCGGGGAATCTTGGCCGTTGGATGGTCATCCGATTATACTCGCAGGCACGCAAGTCGCGTAGCGACGAAATTATGGTAGCCCGGATAAACCGGTCAGGCAACAGGAGTCGCGTAGCGACGGCACGATTTTTTATAGAACCATATAGAAGGGTGTATAAGCAGATATCCTGAATTGCGCTGGTTTAGGCTACAAGACCTAACAAATGACAACCCTGAGAAAAAGTATTACAACTGATACGCTTTTCATCCATGCATTCGTGGCCATTTTATTATAAATAAGGTTTTCCTTAAGCCTTGGCTTTCTTTAGATTAATTTTCTCCCTATGTG
>JBNJFN010000458.1:0-2716 GCA_051746885.1 Bacteroidota bacterium
TTATAAAAATAGCTTTATGAACATTAATAATAATTTACAACTCATTAATCTGGTTATTGTGCTTCTCGTATTGTTTTCATCATGTAAAAGCAGCATACAACCTGTTGAAACAATTGAGGAAGTGGATCTCTATGGTGCGTATCAAGCTAGATTCGAGGTTCCGATTAGTAATGTTGCCACAGACATTGAATATATCCGACTTGAGACTGGGGAAGATTTTATGTTGAATGCTCCACATTTAATAAATGTCAAGGATAGCCTTATTCTTTTCATAGGCTTTCAGAAGTTATATATATTTAGTAGGTATACAGGTGAGTTCCTTTATGAAATAGCAAGCTATGGTAGAGGCCCAGATCAATACCTTGCCACTACTAGTATATATGATGAAGATGAAGATATATTTTATGTCAATTTTGGTAATAAGAGAAAGGATGTGAATAATAACAATATTTTTCGTGGGTATAATTTTTCTGGTGAAGTAATTAGAACAGTAAGCAGGCCTTGTCCTATTGGTTCAGAAGGTAATTTACTCTTCATTAGCCGATTTTGGCCACTTAATGATACATTATGCCTGGGATATATTGATAATCCCGAGGTGAATCAATCTGAAAAGCTAGTAGTTTTTAGTAATAATGCTAAATCCTTGAAGTTCTATCCAAACTATAATATTTATAACGAAGAAAATGGGGTCTTTAGTTTTGAAGGTTACAAAGGAATGTTCTTTAATGCTGAAGACACAGTGAGGTTTTTTGAGTTACATACAGATACTATCTTCAGTGTAAGCAGTCGTACAATCCAACCTCAATACCATATTATTATGGGCGATCTTCTGCTTCCATATCAATTGAGGGCCGCAAAGTTTTCTGAATATCTTAATTACTTCCATATCAGAAACATGCATGAGTCATCTAGATTCCTGATGTTCTCTGCAGGAATTTATGGGACTCGTCATATAGTAATTTATGATAAAATTCAAAAAAGGACAATGGTATGTGATACTCCTGATTATCATGATTTCTACAAGTTTGAGAATTTTTATGGCATCCGTTGTATAGGTTTTTCTAATGATCTGGATAATTTTATACCAATAGGGACCGATAAACATTTCTATATTAATAAGGATGATGAATTTGTTACAGCAATACCTGCGCTGGAAGTTAGAAGGTGGTTTGATCTGAATCCTGAAAAAGCTGCAAAGCTTCCAGCACACCTCCAATCATTTAGAGACATCAATGCTGAAGATAATCCAGTTATAGTTGTTGCGAAACTCAAGAAATAGAATGAAGATTCGACTTCAATATAAATTAAATATGAGTTCCGGCTGGCACTTTATATTAACTTAATACTGGAAGATAACACCTATAAATCTCAAGTAAGCAAAACCTATTGTGAAATTTCCTTTCTTTAAGCAACCAGACGCAATGGGCTGTGGCCCGTCCTGCCTCAGGATGGTCGCAAAACACCATGGGAAGTCCTACAGCCTGGAATATCTTAGTATTCAACAATTTGAGATCAAGTTTCTTAATAATATCCGGATCATCATGAATCCCGCCCGCAGGGGGAAGCAGTGGTAAAACTTTATACGATTTCTTCCTGAAAAATATCATATGTTCAGATAATAACCAGAAACTGGACGTTGTGCCAAAACCATGTTCATTTTTTGACTAAATCAGATTTTTATTATCACCATACAGAGATTATATTCACTAAAAATGTATAAAAACAGTGAATACACACCACCGTTTATGGATTCTTGTCAACATTCCTGTCGCATAGTACAAAAATGCATTTGAATTGCAAAATTGTACTAATTCTTTGATACCGGCCTGGCTGGATACAGTTCCTGCTACTCATCTTCGTTTGTTTTCAGCAGTTTCAGGCTCGCCGGTTACGGAATTTTTGTATCTTACACCTGACTTCGTTCAATCAATGTCTGTTAAAGTGAATAATTTTGGAGTGATTTTTGATATTGACAATTATTAACGGTATTTTTAGTTATTGTTTTTTTATTACCAGCTAAAACCAACCTTATGAAATACTTTCTCTACAGCCTGGCTTTCCTGCTTATGGGCCTCTCACTTACATGCTGCAAAACCGGGGAAGAAGATAAGCGCGAGGAGATGGCGCGGCGATCATCAGTGAGGGATGCGGTGACCGTGTCCACCGTCGAACTTAAAAAATCGACATTCTATCATGAACTGGTGTCAAACGGGAAGGTGTTCGCCAGGCGTGTCGCAACCGTTCCTTTTCGTGTTGACGGGATAATAGAAAGAATACTTGTAAAGAACGGTGACAGGGTGCAGAAAGGGCAACTGCTGGCCGAACTGGAAGACTTCAACTACCGGATACAATACGAAAAGGCAGAACAGGACCTTGAGAGAGCAGAGATCGAGTTTAAGGATGACCTGATATCCTTTCATGGCAGCCTTGACACAACGGACCTTAGTAAGGATATGATCCGTATGACAAAACTCAGGAGTGGACTGATCAATGCCGAGACCGGCCTGCGTGAAGCGGAGTATAATCTCAGGCATACGAAGATATATGCACCCATTGGAGGCGCCGTGGCCAACCTTGAAGCCAAAGAATGGAACCCTTCGAATATTTATCCGGACGGACTGTGTAAGATAATTGATAACTCGGTGATAGAGGTGGAATTCCCGGTGCTGGAATCGGAGTACGGATTTATAGAAAAAGGTATGCCGGTAAATATCAT
>JBNJFN010000459.1:0-2713 GCA_051746885.1 Bacteroidota bacterium
GCTCTACAAGGCTACATGGCTTAAAGTAAACGGCCAGCCGTTTGGGAAGGAAGCCGCCATGGCCAAACTTTACACTTCAGAAATTGCAAAAGAAATAGCAGATGAAGGAGTGCAAATATTTGGTGGATACGGCCTGATCAAGGAATATGACATTGAAAGGTTCTACCGCGATCAGCGTATACTTCAAATCGGAGAAGGTACCTCCGAGGTTTTGAAGCTGCTCATCTCAAAAAAAATTGGCGTTTAATAAAAAAAATCTTATCTTTAAAAATTAGCTAAAAATCAATTAAAAAGAACCAACTATTTTATGCATGACAGAAAAAGTGAACACATTTCTCTGGCTTTAAACAATCAGACAAGCATATCCGAAAAAGATCCCAGGTTTTTTTATGAGCCCATGATCAGGGGGCATCCAGATGATTCACTGCCTGAAACAACATTAGGTGGAAAGACAATGAAAGCTCCGTTATGGATCTCCAGTATGACGGGAGGTACCCCGGAGGCACGTAAAATAAATCACAACCTGGCTGCAGTGGCTGCTGAGTATGGACTCGGAATGGGCATGGGTTCATGCCATATACTGATCAAAGATGACCGGTATCTGCCCGACTTTGATCTCAGGCCCGTCATTGGTGATGAACTTCCATTTTATGCCAATCTGGGCATTGCACAAATAGAGCAATACCTCCAGAAAGACGACCCGCAAACCATAAAAGATCTCATTAGTCTGCTGAAAGCCGATGGCCTGATCATTCACGTCAATCCTTTGCAGGAATGGCTTCAGCCTGAAGGAGATTACATCAAACATCCACCCATCGAAAGCATAAGCAGATTATTGGATGTTGCAGAATTTAATATCATTGTCAAGGAAGTGGGTCAGGGCATGGGCAAACAAAGCCTTAAAACCCTGTTACAGCTACCTCTGACTGCAATAGAATTCGGGGCCTTTGGCGGCACCAATTTTGCCAAAATCGAACTCATGAGAAACCAGGATGCAAATGCAAGCCTCTTGGAACCCCTTTCCTATATTGGTCAAACTGCCGAAGAAATGGTTATTTTAATCAATCAATTACTTGAAGAGGGACTCACCGTACAAACGAAAAACCTGATCATTTCCGGGGGCATCAAAAATTTCCTGGATGGGTATCACTTGATCAATACAAGTCAAATGCCTGCAGTTTATGGAATGGCTTCCGGCTTTCTCAAACATGCCAGGGAGGATTATCAGTCGCTCAAACAGTTTACGAAAGGCCAGATAGAAGGTTTACAATTTGCCAACAATTATCTGAATGTTATCTAAATCAGAAAAAAACAATCCTGTATGGCAGAAAAACAATTTTTTAAAGGATTCAGCAAGCTTAACAGGGACGAAAAAATAAGATTGCTTGCAAACACAATGGACGACCCTGATGCTTTTGTCAACGAATTAAAAGATTATCGCTTTCAGGACGATTCCCTGCAGCAAAAATTTGAACAATTCAGTGAAAATACGATTTCAAATTTTCACCTGCCTTATGGCATTGCCCCAAATTTTCTTATTGACGGGAAAGTTTACCATGTTCCCATGGTTACCGAAGAAAGCTCAGTGATCGCGGCAGCCTCTAAAGCCTCCAAATTCTGGTATCATCATGGAGGTTTTCAAACAGAGGAAATTGATACCGCAAAACGCGGACATGTCCACATGTTATGGTACGGAGAACCCGATGAGCTGGAATCGATGTTTAAGGAATTCGAACAGGGTATTAAAGAAAATCTTGCCGATTTAACCAAAAATATGGATGCCCGGGGCGGGGGGATAAAAGAAACATGGCTGACAGATATGACCAGCGAAATGGATAATTATTATTTGCTCGGATTATCTCTTGAAACAATTGATTCAATGGGGGCCAATTTCATCAATTCGGTTCTGGAAAAAACGGCTCAGGAATTCAAGAAATATGTGAACCACCACCAGCCGGGAAAACTGGAAATACTTATGGCCATTTTATCCAATTACACTCCAGGTTCCTATGTCACCATGAAAGTCGAATGCCCGGTGGAAGCATTTCAAGGTTTCGATCAATCTTTAAATGGAGTTCAGTTTGCGGAAAAATTTCAAAAAGCGGTTCAACTCGGTAATCATAGTGTCTCCCGGGCTGTTACAAATAATAAAGGCATCATGAACGGTATTGATGCTGTAGTAATCGCCACAGGAAACGATTTTCGGGCAGTAGAAGCAGGGGCCCATGCTTTTAGTATTACACGGGGAAAACCAACCTCTTTAACTAGCTGCGAAATCACAAATAACACATTTACATTTCAAATCAAGATTCCGCTTGCCCTGGGTACGGTTGGAGGTGTAACCAAACTACATCCGCTTGCTGCAAGATCACTGGAAATATTGGATCAGCCGGATGCAAAAGAACTGATGAAAATTACTGCTGCCGTAGGACTGGCAAGTAATTTCAGCGCCATAACCTCCCTTATCACAAAAGGTATACAAAAAGGTCACATGACACTCCATCTGGAAAACATTTTAATAACTTTTGATGTTGATGAGGATATGAAAGATAGGATCAGAGCCTATTTTAAGGATAAAGAGGTTACCCATGAAAAAGTAAAGGCATTTATTGAGGGAAATTTATGATTCATGAATATTATTCCAATGGAAAACTTCTCCTGACGGGTGAATATCTTGTTTTAAAAGGTGCAGAAGCTTTGGCGCTCCCCCTGA
>JBNJFN010000460.1:0-2676 GCA_051746885.1 Bacteroidota bacterium
CATGGAGGTTGTGTCACGGTTGACAGTGAAGTTGGAAAGGGTACCATCTTCAGGGCGTTTTTACCCCTGTCCACCGAAACCCTATGCCGATAAAAAGAAAAACAGAAGGTATTAATCGTTACTATAAACACTTTTGAGCTAAGGCTGAGTAGCGATTATAGGATCTTCCAGTCATTGGTTGAATTGTCCCGGATATTGCCAGTTTAATGGCGAATTTTCTTCATAGAAAAATCACCAAAACAATTTTTGCATCTGTCTGAAATTTCCGGTATTTTGAAACAAAAAACTTATAGATACCCTTTGAATAGTTGAGTGTTTTTGAATTTCTCGAAATTTTGTTGTATCCTACGCCAGCTGATATGCAAATTAAATCAGACGCAGAAACCGCTTGATCTCCATTCCACTGGATAGAACAGCATTTGTAAAAAGGCAACCAAACATGTTTATGATTGAATACAAAGATATTGGCTGGTGGTATTGGATCTTAACAGCAACACTACTTACTTACGGTGTTATGGAAAATGAGCTGGGTTTTATTCTCGCAATTGGTCTAACATCAATTCATCTTCTCCACTATATCATTCGAGAAAAAAGAATTAAGGCCTTTCCAGTTCAAGTTCGTTTCTTCTATCTGATGCTTCTGCTGGTTGCATTTCCGGGAATTATGCAATGGTTGTATTGGGTTCCGTGTATTGGAACCTGGGCCCAAATAATTTTTGGTTATTGTGCCATGGCCCGTATGGTTTCTCTCTGGCCGTGGAATCGAGAAGAAGACTTCACGTTAAAGCTTTTAATGAAAACATTTCTCTCTCCCCCGGTTAAAGGGAGTGTTCAACAAGGTTTTGCGGAAATTAAATAGAACATAAAATATAAACAACAATTTGTCCGGTATTCGCGTGAATAATTCACACCATCCCGGAACATCTTAATCTTTATATTGGTCGCTTTTGGCCTGTTGCTGGACGATGATTATACGATTTTCCAGTCATCAGTTGAATTGTCTTGGAAGTTGTCCTGCTTGATGTGACTTTTTTGTAGAGAGGTTGAAAAACTAATCTTTTTGCGTCCCCTTGCAATTTCATATCATTTGAAAATTAGAGTTTTTAAATACTATTTGCATACACGAGCATTGGATGATTTATCCATAATGCAAAAATCTAAAAACAACTACTGATAAATATTTATTGCACGACAATTTTATGAATAACGAGAAAGAGTATGAGAAGGTAGATAAAGAATTCCTGCAAAGACTGATATCAACTACTGAGCACTCTTCCCCTGCTCGGTAAAATATCCGACAGGGCCTGTGCCGTTTTGTAACATTGCTCCATTTTGTACCACCGCCTCCGATTCTCCCTGCAAATGCATATTTCCAAAAAATTCAGCAGCCGAACCGGCATAATGTTGTTACAAAACATACCACCCGATCAAATCAATCCATTTTATCGCATTTTTTAAATATTTCCTTACATTTCAAACTGTTGCACTCGTCTTTCACAAACGGCACGATTCTGGCAATTACAATCCGGTAAATGCATGATCCTATACAGCGGAAGAGAAAGCGATGCGGATTCTTATAGTAGACGATGAAAAAGATCAATTAAAAGCACTTGATATGGGCCTTAGAAGCAGCGGGTTTAAGACGGAAACAGCATGCAGTGCCGAAAAAGCCATGGCCGTTCTGGAACGGCGGAATCACTCTGTGGACCTTGTGGTTACGGATTTTGTGATGCCCGGGGTTAACGGACTGCAGCTTTTAAGAAAAATAAAAAAAAAATATCCGTTCCTGCCCGTGGTGATCATGTCTGCAAAAGGAACCGACAGATTGGCGGAAAATACTGCTGAAAGCGGAGGAGAGAAGTTTATGCATAAGCCTTTTCTGATGGAAGAGCTTATAAGGGAAATCCGGAAAATCACCGGACAAAAGGTCGAATAAGGATTTGATCAAACCTTTTGAAATCGAACATTTGAAGCAATTGACACCCCATATGAAACTTACAGATAAAGGAGGAAACTATGGCCAGTGAAGAGCGAACACAAGTACCGGATCTGAGTCAGTACCGGGAAAAGGAAGGAAAGTATCTGACCTTTGTGCTGGACAGCGAGGATTACGGCATCAGCATCAACAATGTCCGGGAGATTATCGGGATGATGACGATCACCACGGTTCCCAGATGCCCGGATTTTATCAAGGGCGTGATCAATCTTCGGGGCAAGGTGATTCCCATCGTGGATCTGCGGACCCGGTTCGGAATGACGGCGGGAGAAACCACTGACAAGACCTGCATCATCGTAGTGGAAGTCAACAAAGACAATTCCCAGATCATCATGGGACTTGTGGTGGATTCGGTTTCGGAAGTCCTTGCCATTAAAGGCGAGGACATAGAGGACACTCCCTCCTTCGGCACCCAGCTGGACACCCGGTATATTTTCGGGATGGCCAAGCTTGAGGGAGGAGTAAAAATCCTGCTGGACATCGACCGGGTCCTTGACAGCCAAGAAATCAGCGCGGTGGAAAGCGTCACATGATCCGCCGCCCGAAGATATATGAATGTGTAACAAGGAGGTTTTCAAAATGAAACTGGGAACGAAACTTTTGCTGTCTTTTCTGCTCATCGGCCTTCTGCCGTTTGCAGTTATCGGTACGGTCTCCCTTATCAAATCAAGCGGAGCCCT
>JBNJFN010000461.1:0-2662 GCA_051746885.1 Bacteroidota bacterium
ACAGAGGATAGTAATGATGAGTTAAAAAACGCGGAAACCCTTTCAGGTTTTTATGAGAACCTGGAAGATGAAGCCCTGCGCATCACAAACAATTTAGGGGATGACGAAGATCAGGAAGGAGAACTTAAAGGGCTTTTCAGTCGTAAGAGTAAATGGAGACCTGCGGGAAGAATAAGAGTATGGGATGATATTTCTTCAGATTATGTGCCGGTTCAAGGCGTTAAAGTAAGAGCCAGAAGATGGTTTACAACCCATAAAGGAAAAACAAAGAGCAATGGTCGTTTTTCCTGCGATGGTAGATTCAGACGCAAAGCAAATTACAGTATAAAATGGGAAACTTACCAGTACAGCATACGAAGTGGAACCATAGGGCAAGCAAAACTGGGAGGACCTAAAAAGCGAGGCAATTGGAACAAAGACATCAAAGGAGGAAAATCTGAGTTTTATGCCACTATTTTCAGGGCTGCAAGACATTATTATTATGGTAATATTGACGGATTAAGACGTCCCCCCAAAAACAGTTTTTGGAAACCTCAGCTTAAGATTGCTGCCATAAATAAATCAAAAAACGTAAATGGCACCCATGCAGCGTGGAGAAGGGTTTTTGGACTATTAAACTGGATTAAGATATGGAACCCGGACCAAGATAGTGATGATATTTATGCAACAGTCATCCATGAACTGGCCCATGCCGCCCATTGGAATATGGCCCATAGTGATTTCAACAATACGGATTTAATTGTTAAGGAAAGCTGGGCAAGAGGCGTGCAACGACAATTGACACGTATGGTATATTCACGTTATAGCCCATCCTACAGCAGACTGGATTATACAGGGATTGTTCAGGATATGATAGATGGCAACAAAACCACCAGAAGTTTTCGGCATTCTACGTATAATAGTTATGGCTATAAAACGTATAATGACCGAGTCAGTGGTTATACCATTAAGCAAATTGAGAATGCTTTAAAAGGTCAGAGAAATTGGAATGGATGGAGAAATAACATTAAAAACAGATACAGCAATGAAACAGAAGACAATTTGGATGCAGCTTTTACTTATTGGAATTCTAAGTAGTTTCCAATCGTGCCATGAAGACGTTGATAAAGTGTATTATGAAAAATTCTATTTTATCAACGACACTGATCATGAACTTGTTATTGAAGCATACGGCAATAATGATGACTATAATTACAGTTTGAGCAAAGATAGTACCCTGTTCCAAAAATTAGAACTAAATTTTGGTAGTTCAGCAGGCATCATAGCTTATTCCGACTCTGTTATCGTGAAGTTTGGAGACGCTAAAAGAGTAAGCTTCCTTCCGGATACAAAATCTCCTTTTAACATCCTTGACAGAGATAATTATACCAGTGATAAAGACCCGGACAATCATCATGTGTTTAAGTATTATTTTACTGATGACGATTATGACAATGCTTCGCAAATAGATTAATCTTTTGACGATCGGTGATTTCCACACAGTGGATAATAATAGCGGGGCTTGTAGGAGTGTAAAAGTATGTACTCCTATAAAGCCCCTTGCTATTTTGATATTGATTCGCTTTGAGTAAAGGTCTCACTTGATGTGAAGCCCTTTTTTTGCCACCAAGTTAAACACCTATTTCCCCATTGACGCAATAAACAAAAATCACCCCAATCAGTAAAAATAAACAGGTCTTTTTTCCGTATTATTAAAAATCCAAACCATAAACATGACAACAAACCCTAATATTTTCAGTACTCTATTATTAATTTCACTTACCATCACAAGCTGCACCCAAAGCGTCCAACAATTTGTGGATTTAGAACCCTATCACACCCCCCAACCTGTGGTTAGCACATATTTTACCCCTGACACGGAAACCACTGTATTTTTTTCAGAAACAACACCAGCCTTTTCTGATGCCGAGCCAAACAGCTCTATTGAAAATGCAAGCATCACGGACCTCGACACCAATGAGGAGTTTCCCCTGGAACCAACCGGGGAAAAAGGACTTTGGCAAACCCGGGAATTCAATCCCCAAATAAAAAGGAAATACAAGCTGGTGGCATCCGGCGATGATCCGAAATTCTCCATCGAGGCCATCGACTCCATTCCGACCCCCCTGCGAATTACTAAATGCTGATGTAGCGCCTGTAGAAGAAAGGAACCTGGTTAATTTAAAAATAAAATTACCAGAGGAGATGAATCAGGCCTGGTTTGAAATTTCTCTGAAAAGAAAATTAACAGCACAGGATTCCATAAATATGGAACATCCGGACTATGGCGCAGGTTATCAGCCCGAAAACCTGACAAGCAACAACCATCTGATTACGCGCGAAGATTATTACCCAATTTTCCGGGCATTGGATCCAATGAGTCAGGAAACACTGCTGTTTCAAATCAACCAAGAACAAAAAACCTGTGACATCGACTTTCTTTACATCCCGCCTTTAACTTACCCTCCGGCAGAAGAGCAGGCAACACTGCATGAACATAAAATCCTTGTTGAAGTCAGGTCTGTGTCGTACAACTATTTTCAATACAAAACCTCATTTTACAAACAGCAACATTCTAGAATGGGGGAGTTTCAAGGCATGCCCGACCCGGTTGAAGTCTTTAGCAATATTGATTCAGGTCAGGGCATTTTCGGCGGCTTCTCAAAAACCGAAAAAGTGACAA
>JBNJFN010000462.1:0-2657 GCA_051746885.1 Bacteroidota bacterium
GCCAAAAGCTGATTGAGACACCTGACTTCTTCATCCGGCTGATCTGAACTTCCATTGATCAGATGCACCGTGCCGGGATGTACCTTTTCAATGAAGCGTTCTTTCAAATATTTTCTGAAACTGGCCGGGTGAGTCTCGGGGATTCCAACATATTCATCCAGATGGAACATCTCCGTTTTTGACCAGTCAATTTCGGGATCCTGTGACAGATAGTCCAGGAAATCAGTCTGAGAAAGCCCTGTGGCAGCTATAAAAGTGGCTTTATTCTTCCTGTTTATGGCTTCCTTCAATATTTCCGCCGCCTGTTGGGCAGCCTTTTTGCTTGTTTCCTTTTTTGTACTGTAAACCTGTATTTTCATATGTATTTTTATTTAGATAAACCATTTATTAAATTCCGGTTATTCTTTTGAATACACAACCTCTCCGGCAACAATCGTCTTTTGTATAACCATCTCTCCTTCTTCCATGGTAAATAGTATCAGATCGGCCCGTTTGCCCTGGCTTATTTCACCAATCTCATCCAGATCAAACTGCCTGGCCGGATTGGTACTGGCCATTTGAATAGCATCTTTCAGACTGCAACGGGTAAATTCCAGCATATTGGATACACATTTGCTGATGGGTGAAGCAGCTCCGGCCAAAACATTCTGATCGGGGAATTTAACTACATTTTCCGTCAACTGAAGGGTTCGTCCTCCCCTTTCATATTCACCCGGGGGAAGTCCGGCCAAATCCAGGGCATCGGACACCAATATCAAATTATCAGCTCCTTTCGCTTTATAAAAAGTCTGAACTTCTTCCTGGGTGAGGTGGTATCCATCGGCAATAATGGAAGGGGTTAACCTGTCATCTGCCAGTTGGGGCCAAAGGGGATTATTATGGCGGTGTATCATATTGGCACAACCGTTACCCAGGTGATTGCTCATAGAAGCACCGGCATCAGCAGCAGCCTTAATTTCTTCCGCCGAACCGTTATGATGGGCAAGTGTAACCTCTACGCCGCTTTCAACGCATCTGCGGATGAATGGAATGGCACCCTCCACCTCAGGTGCAACAGCTACCAGTTCTATTCCGTTGCCGGCGGCTTGTTGATATTCCATAAACTCTTCCCAATCCGGTTTTCTGATGTATTTTTCCAGATGAGCGCCGCGGAAACCATCTTTTGGAGACATGTACGGTCCCTCAAGATGAAAGCCCGCTATAGATGCTCCTATCTCAGAATCATCAAGTGCCTGCGAAAGAATAGAAAAGTTTTTCTTTAACCGTTCATGGGACTGAGAAATCAATGTGGGGAGGTATGTAGTAATACCTGCTTTCCATAATTCTCTGGTTGCCTTACGAATGCCCTCCAAAGTTAAATCCTCTCCGGAGAAATCCACCCCCATGTAGCCATTGATCTGGACTTCTACAAGACCAGGGGCTACATAAGTCTTAGCATTTTCAGGCTCCATTGCATCTTCAGACAAATGTTGGATTTTCACTATTTTGCCATCCGCAATATTGATCTCTACCGGTTCACCGTCGCGATAAAAAAGAGCTTTTAGGGTTTCTTCAGAAGGTGTTTCGGCAAATGATGACATGGTATAAACGAATTGTAAGAAAAAAAACAGAATGATATATTTCAGCCTAAATTTATTCATAATATTATATTTTAATGGTGTAAGCTATGACTAAATTCTAAGAATTGTTGTTTTAACCTTGCTTGCTGGCTTCGTTACGGGCACGTTCCCATATTATTCCCAGGTTTACTGATGCGCCTCCCAGGCGTTTGCTTTCATCTGCGGCTTCCATAAAGGCTAACAATTCGAGTGTCTCCTCCCGGGTTACCGGAACTTCTCCTGTATCAAAAAACTTTGCGATCTCTTTTAATAAAGGCTTGTAACCCTGATATTCGCCCAGTGTTGAATTATCTTCTTCCCCGAAAGCCACACCCCCATAATCGTGTTTACCCTTACGCATACCGCGAAATGTACCTATACGGCCATCCTGCCAGAGGCCAACCACCATGTCGGTGCCTTCAGTATAGATCCGTTCAACACTTTTACAGCCTGTACCCATAACCGTATACAATAATTCAACTCCATGTATTCCATACCAGAAAAGATCGGGATGGGTTTCCTCTATTGTGGCAGGACTATAAGTAGAAGCTCCAAAAACTTTCCCGAGTTTACCCCGGGCAATTGCCTGGGCATTAGACGCTCCATGGCGCAACGAAGAAGAAGAAAATATGGGAACATTGTATTGCTCTGCCTTATCGTATAGGATGATGGCATCGCTTAAAGATGCCGTGACGGGTTTGTCCACAAACATGGTTTTGCCTGCTTCCAGTACCGGAAGTGCCTGTTCCAGATGCAGCCTGCCGTCATTGGTCTCCAGAAGTACGAAATCTACCTGGTCAATCAGCTCCTCTATAGAATCAACTATTTCGACCCCCATCTCCTTCACTTTTTCTTTATACCCGGGAATCCGTTCATAACTGGATTTGATTGTACTGCTACCTTTCGGATAAGCAGCTACAACCCGGTAATCTCCAAACTCCTTATCTGAATCTGACTCATTGAATGCCTCGGTAAAAGCTATAGAATGAGATGTATCCAGGCCAATTATTCCTATCCGCTTATGATTTGCGGAGAAACGTTGATTTTTTCCTGACACTA
>JBNJFN010000463.1:0-2637 GCA_051746885.1 Bacteroidota bacterium
AAGGCGGAAGGAAATCACCTTCATCAACGTGCGCAGGCAAAATGGTACCGTTCAGGAGACCCTTGACCTGATGGCAGCCGGTAAGATTCAGGCCGGATCAATGGTCACCCACCGTTTCTCGCTGGATCAGACCCCGGAGGCCTTCGACCTGGTATCCAACTACCGGGATGGAGTGATGAAGGCGATGATCGAGATTGGTTAATTTGACTATGGTTTCATAAGCTATTAATTGGTGCATGTGTTCCTTCATAACGAGGCTTTCCCATCTTGTACCACCAACTTCGTATACTGTTTACAGCAAACATGGCTGTATCTTTATCTTTTCCTATCGATACCCAGCCTTTATTTTCTCCTACATCATAGACTCCGTAGGGAATGGCCTTGCCTGAAGCCTGGAATTGATTCTTTTCGGTTAATTTCTTACGGCCACCTCCTTCCCTGCGTATTCTTTGTGTTACTTTGGCAGAAGTATCCTCTGTATTTACACTAAGGCAAACTGGATATGAATGATCCGGTAAGAAAATATGTGCCTTATTTTCCCGAAAAGAGATGAGACATCACCTTGCCTCAGCTTATGGGCCATTTGGGTGGGATAAGCCATTACCAGGATTATGAGGAAGAGGGCTCCATTAAGGAGCATAAGGATACCCGGGAGGCAGCATCTCTGAACTGGCCAATGCCCTTTTCAAAAAATTTTTTAGCTGAAAATGGCAATGGATCGATTGGTCTGGCAGAACAATTCATATCACTCTACCCTGAATCAGCCCTACCCTATGTGACAAAAGGCAATCTTTATATTTTGTTAGGTACCAGGAAGGGAATATCAGCAATTACAAGAATTTCGGGGTCCGCCAGTGAAAGCATTTTAAAGATTGCATCATACTTCGAAACAATTTGGAAATTATTCTGACGAGTCCACAATACCGTTTTTATTCTGTCAGGACTTTATGCAGTGAACGACCCACATTTTCAAGGGCTTTTTCAGCTTCGCCAAAGGAATCAAACTCTTCTACAGCCGTAGCAATAATGAAAGCCCGGTCTTTATCGTTATTATCGGGATAAATAATGCCAATATTGACGATTCGGCTGATTTGGGTTCCTGTTTTTTGCGCAAAACGGAAACCATTGGGAAGCCCGGCTTTTATCCGGCGATCACCGGTTTTAATGCCTTCCATTGTTTTAAGCAGAAAGTTGGTGTGTTCGCTGTTAAGCAGTTCACCTTCATATAAACGTTCCAGCAATAATCCCATGGCTTCCAGTGTTGCCGTATTTAGTTCGCGTTTGTAATACCGGTCAAAAGCTTCTTCAATAGATTTGGCTTTCAGATCGTTTTTATCAACTTTCATTTTCTGGAGCAGTACCTTCAACCGTTCCGGCAGCGTTGATTCCTTATTGACTTCAAGGATATCTATATTGGACAGCTCCTTCACATTTTCATGAAGTTCACTGTAGGCATCATACCTCACCTGCAATATGGTAGTAATATTATTGATGCCGCTTGACATCATATTTTGCTGAATTTGTTTGTTAAACTTCTTTTCTCCAATTAACCGGATTAACATGTCGGCTGCAGTATTGTCACTGTTTTTAATCATTTTCTCGAGCAAGGTTTTCACAGTGTATTTTGTACCTGGCTTTTGCCATAGCAAATCACCGCTTCCATCTACAAAGTCGGATTTACTCAAGGTAATTTTATCATCCAGCGACAGTTCACCGGCTTCTGCTTTTTTTAAAATGGCTATTGCTATTGGAACTTTAACGGTTGAAGCCAAATACCACTTCCGATCTGCATTATAATTCAAGCTGGTGTTATCATGAAGAGCCTTTACGTAAACACCAAGATTTCCATTTAATTTCTCCTCAATCTGTACAAGTTGGTCTCTGAGATCGGAGAATTGGTTGTCTTCGGGCGCAGGTTGAATTAATCCATTCATTATCAGCAATATAGCTATCAAGTTATTCATAATATATGTTTTAAAAACGTTTAATTAAAAATCATATCGAGTTATTGTTTACTTATGTCTCTTGCTTCATTTGCTGGATTTATTATTCCCTCCGGTTTTTTTAATATGCTGACCATAGGTAAGTGCCCGCCAGAGCCATTCCAGCGGACCGTAACGGTGGTATTTCAACCATAAATTGCTGATTAATATTTGGAAAATAAAAATGACGAATACTGCAACAGTCAGTAGGGTTGAACCAAAATATTTGCCAAGCCCAAGTCCTGTTGAGTAAAACAATGCAATTCCCGCAAATGATTGTAATATATAATTGGACAAAGCTGTTTTGCCCACAGAACTGAACATTCGGTTAAACGTGCCGGTTAATTTTCCCAGGTAAAGCAAAGCAAACGTTGCTGCATAAGCTGAGGTAAGGCTAATGTAGCCTACAGGTATGAGAACTCCTTTGAGAAAAACAGCGAGAGGATCATCAGCGGTATTAACTTCTGATGTATAATATATGTTCAATGATAATCCCAGGAGCCATCCAACAATTGCAGTTTTTATGAGAAAAGGCCGGTTTTCGTGTAATTTGTTGAATAGTATTTTTCTGCCCACCCAAAAACCCAGGACAAAAATGGCCAGCACCTTAATCAAACGTGCGTCAAAAGCAATAAAGTATCCTCTGAGAAGGGGG
>JBNJFN010000464.1:0-2632 GCA_051746885.1 Bacteroidota bacterium
CTGGAGATCAGAAAGGATATAGGTTACCTTCCTGAGCACAATCCATTGTATACGCAGATGTTTATAAAGGAATACCTGGAGTATGTCTCCGGGCTTTACCGGCTGGGGAGAAATACCCGTGAACGTATTCATGAAGTGATTGATTTGACAGGTTTGGGTAAAGAAAAGACCAAAAAGATCGGAACCTTGTCAAAGGGGTACCGGCAGCGTGTGGGATTGGCCCAGGCCATTATTCATGATCCGGGTGTTCTGATACTTGATGAACCCACCTCCGGATTGGATCCCAATCAGATAGCTGAGATCAGAAACCTGATATCCAGGCTGGGCAGGAAAAAAACGGTGCTGTTGTCTACTCATATCATGCAGGAGGTGGAAGCCATCTGTGACCGGATCATTGTGATCAACAACGGAAGGATCGTGGCTGACGATAAGGTAGAGAATATTTCCTCGGGGCTTGAGGAAAACAAACAGACGGTGCAGGTGGAATTTAACAATGAAGTAGATGAAGAGGCATTGGCGGAGATAGGAGGGGTCAATAAAGTAAGAAAGATTGACGCCAAAAACTGGTTGTTAGAGAGTATCGAAGAGGAGGATATTCGTCAGCACATCTTTGATTTTGCCGTGCAATCGGGCCTGTCTGTTCTTTCCATGCAGAAAAAGGAGAAAAGCCTGGAGCAGGTATTCCAGGATTTGACCCGGGAATAATTCAGTTCAATTATTGCAAAATAGAAGGGATAAGATATATAAAAAAAAGAAGCTCTGAATTTTTTTACAGAGCCTCTTTCTTTTTAAAGATAACCATTTATACTATCGCTTTAACCGAATTTCCTTGGTTTTATCATTTACGGTAGCCCTGGCCCTGTCATCACAGGTCCCGTCTCCATAATCTATAAGTATGGAGGGTTTATCAGCCGGTTTAATTTCTGTTGTACCCGAAAGAATAAAGCGGCATTTGGCTGATACATGAAGCGGATCGTTAATCGTCCGGGTATAGTTTATGTCGTTGCGGTTGGTGCCGGTTGCCTTACCGGTTACTTTGTACTCGTTGTCCCATTTATATAGGGGCGTCTCATATCCTTTGATCCATTCCCGCGTTTTCTCAAATTCCCTGGTAATCACATCACCTTCAGGAGTGGTTATTTTACCATTTTCCAGTGTTATCAAATACGTTATATATCCTTCCTCATTGGAACCTTGATTGATAATGGTTTGGGTGCCTTCCACCCTGAAATCATTCACGAAGTAGTTTTCAAAGGTAATGGTTCTTGTAAATCCTTCTTTCTTGTAATTGCCTGAAGTAATGATCACGATTTTGCCTTTTTTCATCCTTTCATGAAAATCTTTACAGTTCCCCTCGTTATAATCTATGGTTATCTTTTGTGTGTCGGAATCAAGTTCCTCTATAGTGACCTTTTTACAACTATCTTCCTTTTCGCCTTTTAACCTGCTAAATTGTTCTTCCACTACCAGATCGGTTTCAGTGAAAACATCTTCGAAGAGTTCAGCACTCAGGGCATCATCCTGGACAACTGAAGAATCTTCAGAAGATATTTCCTCTTCGTTGTTTTCGCAAGATCCTAAAATTATAGTCACCGATAATAAAACCGCTGATAAAAGGGTAAGATGCATGTTTTTCATTCTATGATTCATCAGTGTAACAGGGTGTTAAAAAATTGAATTTCAGATTGATTTATATGCCAGATTTACAAGCTTTGCTTGTATCACCATGGAACCCGCATGTTAATCATCGCTCTTGTTGCGAAGTATGCTGCATGCGGGTTTCATTGTTTCCTGCATTTTGTTTACGCAAATAATATGCCATAAACTTCAAATATATAAAAAAGCCCGGAATTACCGGGCTTTTTTATGCAACATCTTTTAAAACCGGCAAGTTTGGACTTAACGCTTGATAAGAAAATGTTTTGTACGTTGCCGGTTATTATTTTCCTGCTGAGGAAGGGCTGTTGAACTGAGAAAACCAGGAACAGCCGATGCCTCATGCACGTAAGTAGCGGTATATTCTGGGTCAGCTTTTTGTTTTTTCCAGGTTAAATAATTTTCCATATGTAAAGCTTTGCCTGTTTTATGAACCCCGGATTGACTTGCTTCAATAACGATTTCCTTTTCAGAAGCTTTATCCTCTTTAGCTTGTTGGGATGAGTCTTGCAAAGCAATACCGGGAGCGATTACCAGTGCTACAATGGACATCAGCTTGATCAGAATATTCAGGGAAGGGCCTGAGGTATCTTTTAGCGGATCACCTACAGTGTCACCAACCACGGTAGCCTTGTGCGTATCGCTGCCTTTTTCGTAGCGTACTCCCTGATATTCGTAACCTTCTTCAACCATTTTCTTGGCATTGTCCCATGCACCGCCGGCATTAGCTTGTAAAATGGCCATCAGAACGCCTGAGGCAACAACACCTGCCAACAAGCCGCCAAGTATCTGCGGACCTCCAAGATAGCCAACCAATGCGGGTGTAACTACAGCCAGTGTACCGGGCAACATCATCTCCCTAAGTGAAGATTTGGTAGATATGGCAATACATTTTTGATAATCTGCCGAGCCATCGGCATCTTCCAGTGTCTTTCGCTCCTCATCGGTAACGTCTTCAACTTCACCGCCGTATTTC
>JBNJFN010000465.1:0-2610 GCA_051746885.1 Bacteroidota bacterium
CCATTCCCAGCTCACCTGCCCGGGCTTCAACCATTCAGAGGTTTTCGTATCCCCCTCAGATGCCAGTTTGTAGGTCATTTCATTCTGAATGATGCCGGCATCGTCATTGGTAATAAGAAAATAACGCCACGGGAAATTCCGGCTGCCATCTGTCCGTGCAATATAAGGCGCCCGTTTTTCGATTTTGACACTGCGATCGCCGTCTTCGCCAAATTCGACAGGACAGCGGGGAAAGGTCGATTGCATGCCATTGGTGGCCGTCCCTTTCAGAAACATAGCCGGATAATCGTAAAGATCCGATTCGGAGATCAGGATGTTGTGACCATTGTCTGTTTCAATTAAAACAGGAAGCGTACTCATCTTATCATCGGGACCAAAAGATGCGGTTTCCATATGCGTATAAGGATGCTCATAAGCCGTTCTAAAGGAAGGGGTTTGTTGAAGATGAGCCTGATAGGGTTCTGCAAACCGGATAGAAAAATCTTCATGCATGACATCGATCTCACCTTGTTTATCCGTCACAAACCGGTAGGCAATACCCTCGTCATAAGCCCGGAATTCAACCGAATAATCTTTTTGAAAATCGAGCCGCAGCCAGTTGTAATGATCCATGATCTCGGCATTTTTCAGGGGAACCTCCGGATAGAGTTTATCTCTGACCGTTCCGGTCTCTGAACCCTGCAAGACAGGAGTTGCTCCCAAAAGCTCATTTTCGAGCGCCAATTGAAGGTGGCAACGGTCCAGCAACAGTTGATCATCCTGCAAAACGGAATAATAGATCCTGTCGGAAACATCAATCTGCACTTCCGTATTTCCGCCTGGAGACGATAGTGTAAGCTCCTTTGCAGAGGCACCACCGGCCAAAAACATAAGAAAAACAAGGCATAAAATCTTCCCGCTAAAAAGTGTTCTCATGGTTGATAAGAATTAAGTTTTATATTAAAAATATTTTATTCCAAAATCCCCTCCTGTTCAAGTAAAGCAGCAGCCTCCATCAGCATCACACCACTCAGCTGGGTGGTCAGATCGACTGAATAAGCTGGTTTTCTCTTCCAATCCGCCCCGAAAAGGATCTCATCCTTATTCATGCCTTTTGTCCAGAGGGTTACGGCATTTCGCTCCAAAAATCCAACATATTTTTCCCGGTCATCTTCTGAAAGATCAGGATGCAAAATCAACTGTGTAAAATATCTGATAAAAATGCCTTTAAACAAACCGCCATCTCCATCTCCCTCACTCTTCAACAGCCGGGTGTCTGGATCCACCAAAAACCGGAGAGTGTAATCAGCAGCTTTTACGGCATCATCCAGATAAACGGATTCTCCTGTAATATCGTAAAGTTCAATGGCAGCCCCGACAAAGGTGCCCTGGTTGTAGGTAAATATCCAGTCTTTATTGAAATTCAATGTTCCGTTTTCTTCCGTCACGCTGTCCCAAATTGCACCTGAAGAATCATCAAATAACAAATTTTTCTCCCAGGAGTAAATTTTTAAAGCCCAATCGAGATACTCTTCATCATCGAACGATTGATATAATCTTGCGCCCAGAATGGCCGCAGGTCCGTTGGAACAGGCATTTTTCCCGTAAGGGGCTCCCTTCCGCCACATGATTCCACCTTCTGCATGTTCATTCCATCCGGTCAGTATATCTTCCCAGAGCGTTAATGCAGCCTCTTTAAAACCAGAGTCGTCCGTCATTTGCCAGGCTCTCAGCATGGCCAGGGCATTCCACTCCATGTCGTCGTAAAAATCATTGAGAAAGGTGTTCCCGTTTTGGCTATTCACCCCCTCATACCACTGATTTATGTATTGAAGATAATGATCATCGTCAGTACGGACGTAAGCATCCAAAACCACATCCAGAGCATGGGCCTGCGGCCAGTAATGAAAATCTTCATTACTCCGGTTGGTATAATTAAAGTAGGATTCGCCTGCATTCCAATACTGGTCAATAAGTCCGTCAGTGGCGCTGTCAGCTGCTGCGGACCAGTCCACTTCCATGACTCCTTCCTCGTCAGGTTCCTCTTTTGGGCTATCTTCCTTTTCACAAGAAAGAAGGGGCATCATCAGAATAAGTGTAGCAATGGTTGATTTCATCATGTTTTGTAACATCAATGGGTTGTTTAATATTTTTAATTCCGGTTAATTACTTTTTCAAAAACCTGTACGTAAAAGTCTCATCTCCACTTTCAACTTTCATCAGATAAATACCCGAAGGCAGGGATCCGATATTTACTTTTTGATTGACCTCGTCCCTGGCCAGCATCTCCACACCGGAGAGGTTGGTAACAGATACAGAAACAGGCCTTTCGGAATCTGCAGTCACATGGATATAATCCGATGCGGGATTGGGATAAGGCACAAAAATACGCCTCTCATCATAAATGGCGCGGTCCGATGCAGGCAAAGGGCGCCCGAAGCGCACCAGTGTGATTCCGACATCAATGTATTGGCCTCCTTCAGTTTGGTGACAATGCACGGCAATGGTGTTTTTACTGTTGGACTTAAGGGCTCCCTTCCCATTTCTTCCCATTGCTTTAAGCTGATAATCGGTTGTATATCCTTCAAATTCGGTGACTTTCGTACCATTGATATAAATGGACGCATCTTC
>JBNJFN010000466.1:0-2607 GCA_051746885.1 Bacteroidota bacterium
ATTACTCAGGTTATTTGATCTGAAGGCTGAGGTTCTCCAGTTCTTTCTTTCCTTTATTCAACCAATTAGCCGCATTGGGTTTTGTTATATTCTTTACGGTGAATTGAGAGAGTGTCTCTTCCAATTTTGACAGCCCTTTGGTATTTTCCCGGGATTTAAGCCTGGAACGAATAATACGGATCTTTTCATAATCCTCGATCCCTTCGCGTAGCTGTTCGAATCGGATCGAACTGCGCGGGCCCGGGTATACCTGATAGGTATCGCCTGCAGGCCAGGTTCTGAAGCGGGAATCCTTCAGCGGATCTTCTACCCAGGAATTATAAGCCCAGCGAAGATAGCCGCTAAACCCCCTTGCTGCTGCATGCCAACCCAGCCAAGCCTGTTCAGCCGGAGGCGAAAAAGTGAAATTGTTGGGATGTTCAGGTGGTGCGCAACTGGTATAGAAAGTGGTGATTTGTCCCTTCTGCTTTCGTTCTCTGATGATTTGCTTATCCAGTTTGGGTCGGTGAAAAACGCACAGATCATCAATATCATCTGTCAACTCTTTGTGGTACCTGCCAGCCAGGGCAATACGGAATTCAGGGGTCACCTCATTTAATAAGGCAATCATACTTTTCATTTCCTCCAGGCCCCTTTCGTCCATTGCAATGGCTGTTTTGCCGAGCCAGCCCTTTTCTTTCAGGTGTTCCCTGAACTGAACCAGGAAAGGCTTCCAGATGTCTCTGTATTCTTCTGATCCGGGCTTCACCCTCACCGTCACATATTTCGATGAATCCTCGTCATAATAGCGTACCTGGTTTTCCCAGGGTACCATTGAATAGCAGCTTATCTGGTCTGTAATTCCTGCCTCCATGGCCAGCTCAACCCACCGGTCGAAGACGGTATAGTCATATTCCCATTCCCCGTTGCCCAGATGGGTCCATTTGATCATGGATTGGAAAGGATCATATGTCTGTCCGCCCCAGGGACGATGCAATATACTTGTGGTAATACATTTCTGGCCGGCATTGGCGAGCATCTTAAGATAAGGTTTCAGAAGCTCCATATGTTCTTCCGACCACAGCTCTACCTGGTGCCAGCGGGCCACGGCAAAGGGATTCTGCCATAAATCAAGGTGAAATTTCCACTGATCGGGAGCGGGTAGTGTAAGATCCAGAACATCCAGATTTAAAGGCAATTCTTTATCCTCGCCCCCCTTGTAGGATATATGGATAACCCCTTTATAACTACCCGGAACAGTTTTGGGAGGGATATCAACAGTAAGCCATACAGGACGTAATGTATTAGCTTCCAGGTTAAAGTACTGGTTGTTCTCCAGCATATCAGCAGCGAGATGTGCCGGAATGGTATCCTTATCTCTCCGGCCACATCCGTTCAGGAATTCATCGGTAAGGACATACCTAACCGGATGTATTCCGATTTGCTCTTCAGAAATCGTCCCACCGTTGGGTCCGGAAAGTTTCAGAGGTTTAACCTGTATGCTTTCGACTGGGTTTTTACTCCACAACATCAATTGAACATTTTTTCGTTCACCTTTCCAGGCCGAACCATCCCATGTTTTTTCCGGTTTATGGGAGGGAGGTAAATGATGTTTGTAACGCTTATTAATACTGCCAAATGCAGCATGAAAACCCTTATCAACGCTTTCCCAGGCACTATCTGACACAGGATTGGGTTTTTCAGGCTCGTCAAAACTGTTTTTTTCTTCTTTTACCTGACAAGAACCATAAAGCAGGATTCCAAGAATGATTATCAGGAGCTTAGCTAAGTATTGCATTTGTTCCTCGTTAAAAGTGATTGATTTCTTTAAAGGTTTAAACATATACAATACGGTGCATTTTTCCAATTTTTTGGATACCTGAATTCGTAAATGTTTTTTTTGAGCCACTGATGCACGAATAAAAACTAATTTTGTTTCTTACATGGCTTTAAATGATAACATTTTACCTCCAAAAGAAGACCAAGCAACCTCAAAGTTCAATTTTTTTCTTTAGTTTTTTACAGGGTCGGGGATAGGTTAATTCTTTCAGATGTTTTTTCCAGAGCTGTAGGTTATACTTATAATCCATGCCGGTCAAACTTTTTAATTCTTTTAAAGCAAAATCTTTAAAATTATAGTGTATGTCATTCAAATAAGTCAATAAAAGATCATATCCGGTTTTTGAGCCACACCGTGCCATTGCAGATCCAATAAATAGCTCCAAATCGCCACGATAAACCCTCCATCTCGTCAGGTGGTATTTTTCTGTCATAAATCCACTGATATTCTCATCCTCAAGGAGGTTTTCAAAACCTGAAATAAAAGCATGAGAAGGATTTCTTTCTGCATAAAAGCAGAGATTGAATATCCGGTTATAAAAAGGAATAAGTTTTAAGTCAATTCTATTATTATAATATTTATTTTCACGTTCAACAACTCCTCCTCCTGAAGTGGTATTTTCAAGAATAAATTTTATGGTTTGTTCGCCTTGTTGATTACCAGCCATGGCCAGCAAGGCAATATTTTGATTGATTCTCCAAAAAAGTCCTTTTAGTACGTTTTTTTCCCTTTCTCTTATATTGTCATATTGCTCTACATAACCGCCAGGATACCCCTTTTTTAGCTCC
>JBNJFN010000467.1:0-2596 GCA_051746885.1 Bacteroidota bacterium
ATCTCAAATCCAATCACCCCTATTAAGAATATCAGCAGTATCACCGAACTATACCCTGATATCCTATCCCCCATATAATAACTCTTCGGCTCAAATTTCATTTCAATCTCATGTTTACCTGCCGGCACAGTGGCAGCACGAAGAATATAGTTGGCTCTGAAAAGATCTGCCTCTTCTCCGTCTATCATGAGTTTCCACCCTTCCGGATAATAAACCTCTGAAAAAACCACCAGTTGTTCACTGCCTGCCTGATAATCGTATTGCAAATGGTTGGGTTCATAGTGGGTCAATTCTATATTTCCGGTTGTATCCTTATTGTACTTTTTATCGTCCAGGTATTCATTAAAGTCCTGATCCACAATTGCAGTCTCTTTAGGATCAAAATCATCCAATGCGTTGATTTCTGCCTGTGCATCAGCTACAATCTTATATTCATCAACAAACCAGGCTTTGCCCAGATTGTGATCATTGCGGAGCGGGGCCTGGTCTTTGTTATATATAATGTATTTGGTATTCAGCATATTTAATACTTCCTGGTTCTTAAGAACATTGTCGATCTGTTGCCTGTTGATGTTTTCATCTTCCAGATTATTCGTGATCTCCTGCATTTCATCCTGAATATGATAGTCAATCATATCCTGATAACGCTGTAGTTTGGCTCCGTGATACCCTCCAACGGAATTATGATAATAGGAGGTACTGGCATCGTTGAAGGTATTGACCGCCAGATTCAATACCCTGAAATTGTTTTCCTGATCATCCAGAATGACTTCATCGGCTTTGGATTTAGGAAAAGGGTTCATAACTTCCTGAGGACGAGAAAAATTTTCTTCGTTCAAATATCTTTTATTAATGTTCCACATGTCAATAAGGATGAATACTCCTAATAAGATGAGGGCATAACTTTGTTTTAGTTTTTTATAGTAAAATGCTGCGATGATGCCTGCTCCTATTAGTATAAAAATAAGAGAGCGAAAAGCGTCCTGCCGTAAAATGGATTTCCGGTCTTCCCTCAGGCTTTCTGCAAGCCAACCGGGAAGCTGATTATCCGAAGGCCCGGAAAAATCCTGGAAGATCCCCGGCATTAGTATGAATAGCAGGCATATTCCGCCAACAATGTACAATGAATTTTTGAATGCTTTCCAAAACTGATCTTTTTGTATTTCCCGGTTCAATATCTTTTTCAGGGCCAGTATAGCCATAAGAGGTATGGTAAACTCAGCAATAACCAGGGTCATGGATACTGTTCTGAATTTGCTGTAGGCAGGAACATATTCCATGAAAAAATTGGTTAGCACCATAAAATTATTTCCCCATGCAAGCATCACGGAGAGAATGGTGGCAGCTACGATCCACCATTTGATCGGTCCTTTTATGATATACAGGCCGAAAACAAAGAAAAACAAAATGATGGCTCCTACATATACCGCCCCTTCAGTAAACGGTTGATTTCCATGATATAAGGGTGCATTTTTGATGAACTGCCTGGCTTGGTTTGTTGGAATATTGGCATTATCTTCCAGTGTATTATAGGTTTCAGAATCTGTGGAGAGTTCACCCTGGGAAGATCCACCTGCATAGTTGGGTATCAGTAAAGTGAAGGTTTCACCAATTCCATAGCTCCATCTGGTTGCGTAATCTTTATCAAGTCCGGAGGTTTGCTGTTCTTTGCTTTTTTCCAGTTCCGACTGGCCCCGCATAGAATAGTCTGTATACTCCAGCGTTGTCCATAAACGACCCATATTACTTCCTACCGCCAAAACAAGAGGGATAAGAAGAAGCAGGGAAACCTTGATGAAATGTTTTGTCTGATTGGCTCGTATGGATCGGGCCAATTCAAAAATCACAAAAATTACCACCGTTATGGCCGCATAATACGTTATTTGGGGATGGTTCGCTTTGATTATCAGAGCCAGAAAAACTCCTGTCAGAACCAATCCGAGAGGGATTTTTTTCCGGTAAGTATATATAATGGAGGCTATGAGTGGAGCCATGTAGGCAATGGCTATGGCTTTGGTGTTATGGCCTGCTGCGATGATAATGAAAAAATAGGAAGAAAAGGCATAAGCTATTGCGCCAACTATACTGATCCAAGGATTTACCCCCAGCAACAATAAGGTGATATAGAATCCCAAAAGACAAATAAAAACCAGACTCGCCGGCCTTTCCCCGATCATTAATAAGGAATGGACTTCCGATATATGGTTATTCGGGAAATTTGTGCTGATGAAATATCCGGGCATTCCTCCAAAAAGGCGATTCGTCCACAAGGCTTCTTCTCCTGTTTCTTTCCGGTAATCCTTTAATTCTTGTGAGATTCCTATGTGAGCGGTCCTATCCGATTGCTTAATGCTTTTTCCTTCCAAAAGGGGTGTAAAATAGGCATAGGAAATACTCAGAAAAAGCACGATGGCAATGATATGGGGGATGCTTTTTTTTATCCGGGTTGTTTTCATAAAAACAATTTTTTTGTTCGTTTCAAATATACAAAAATATAGCAAAGAAATTTTTTTCAAATATTTTCTTTAATTCCTTTTTAAGTATTCATTGTTTTGGCTCCTTTTTGTAATTTTGTTTGAATTATCTGCTATATAAG
>JBNJFN010000468.1:0-2591 GCA_051746885.1 Bacteroidota bacterium
GGATTGTAACTTTGTGCCTGTACTTCATTTACAATAGAAGTAAACAGTAATGATACAAGGGAATAAATAATGATTCTCATAATACCTTTATTTTAATGGTGATACATTCATTATTAATCACGGGTTCCTTTCGGATCCGGACTTTTAAAAGCAGGATAGGGATGCTTCTCCGGCAGCACCTTTACACCGGTTGTCAATTTGAATGGCAACCGGTAGTTGTAGGTCATTTCTACAAAAAAGGCTTTCCATCCTTTTTCCGGTTCTGACAGGGTAATGTCGTATTCTCCATCCTCGTTAACTTTCAATGTACTATCTTGCCAGGCTTCTCCGATCACACTGACTCTGAAATCCCTTTCCTCCCTGTTAACAGCTTGCCATACTCTAATTTTATCTAAGGATGCCCCGGGATTGGTTTCTAAATGAATGCGATTTTTATCAATACTCCAGCTAAAATCAGGAAGGGCATCATGATCCAGTATGACATTGTAAAAGGCAATCATTGTCTCAACAGCATCCGTGTCTTCCAGAGAATGACCAGCATTGGGAACGTACCGTAGAAATTTTTTCTCCTGCAGGTCGTTCCAGTAAAACTGCCAGCTATCCGGCTGAAAAAACTGATCGCCAGCAGCATTAATTAATAATTTCGGCATGTCGTAACGGTCAACATATGAATACGGACCAGTGATGCTCAAAAGACGGTCAAATTCTTCGGAACCCATCCATGCCATAATTCCTTCATCAACATAATCCTTTATCGCGGGAGCCCAGAAGCCATAATTTCTCCAATGGTGCCTGAAAGATCGTTCTAGATTCAATAGATCGATCACTACAGGTATTATGGCAACTACCCGATCGTCAACTGCTGCTGTGGTCCATGTAGTCCATCCTCTTTTGGAAGCGCCTGTCACGGTAAATTTTTCTACTTTCAAACCTTCCTTACCCGATACAAATTCAGTAACTGCATCCATGGCACATTGAACTGCGTTGGTCATGGGCAGCCGTGCCAGCCATTCGGCTTCTTCATGACTTGCTCCACCTTCCAGGAATTTCCTCCATCCATATGCAATCAGTCCGTCTTCATACCTACCGTCCACCGTGTCCCCGGCAAAATGAACGGGTTGATTGGGTATGTTATGAATTCCAACAGCAACAGAGTTGGTTAGCATTGCCGAACGCACCAGCATAGGATTTGCCTTTTTCGGGGTTTCATCATCCCTGTCACCTCCTCCTATCCAGACAAATGCGGTATCATGCTCCAACTTATCGGGGACCACAATGCTCACCCAGTGCCACCAGGTGGGCTGCTCAACCAGTTGTTTATTGAGCCATTTTTGTGATGTCATTCTCAGAACATACAAGGTATACCCTTCTTTCCTGGATTGATGGACAAGTCGATAATTAAAATCAGAATCGGCTGTATCTACATATCTGTCAAGTGAAGTGCTTGTGATGGGTTCTCCCTCTGTTTCCGTCTTTTTACGGGGTTTACAGGATATAATAAGAAAGGAGAACCCAACCAGGATGATCAGTACCCGATATAAATGAATAACTTCAGCTAAATTACTGTTTCTGATATAAAGCATAATATAAATACGTATTTGTCATATAAAATCATCTTGCCTAAATATCAAAATATCTTTGCAATATCCTTTTTAATTCGCCAAAGTCAGTGATTTGCTCATCGGCAAGATTGTGATTCTGATTCCCTGAGGACAATCCTTTATATGCCACACAGAACATTTTGGCAGCTTTTGCTGCTTTGATCCCGTTTGTCGAATCTTCCACCACTATACATTTTTCAGGTACAGCATTCAGCAATTTTGCCGTATATAAGAAAATATCGGGTTCAGGTTTGCTCTTGCCAATCAAACTGCTGCTTACAATATGCCGGAAATATTTTTTCAAACCAGATTTACCCATAATCAGATCAACCGTTTCATTATCCGATGAAGAAGCAACTGCCATTGGAATTCCCCTGGCATATAACTCTTCAAGCAATTCAAACGCTCCGGACATTGGATCGATGTGGGACAAACCGGAAAAATAAGCTTTACTTTCCTTATAATTAAGATTTACCATCTCTTCTACATTCCATGGCAGATTCCTGTTCCTGATGATTTCTGACCACATGACATCGGATGCCTTTCCCATATAATTTCTATGCTCCTCATCTGAGATGTCCAGGTTAAAACGTTCAAAAAGCTTTCTTTCTATCTCCACATGATAGGGTTCACTATCCACCAATACACCGTCCATGTCAAAAATGATGGCCTCCATTGAAGATTTTGTCTCCATACACCAAATTCAAAGATTGGTTCTTAATACAAAGATATAATATCCAAATGAATCATCTAATTTTTATTGCCCCTGTTAAACAATGAAAACAGAAATCCCACAAGGAAAATGGTAGTGGTTCCCAGTACAATGGTCAGATAGGAATGGAACTGGTTGCCCAGGGCGTCAGGCCCCAGAAAAAGGTTGGAAAGGCTCAGCCATATGATCACCGACAACCCGGCTATCACACCTATAATGGCACCAATCACATTCTTCTTCCTGAAAAATACGCCCAGCAGGAACAACCCCAGCATGCC
>JBNJFN010000469.1:0-2545 GCA_051746885.1 Bacteroidota bacterium
AAGCAAAGCATCCGTAATCTTCACCACATATAACCAACCCGAATGGCTAAGAAAAGTATTGTGGGGATACGAATGCCAGACAGAGAAAGATTTTGAAATTGTCATTGCAGATGATGGCTCCGGAGAGGAAACGAAAAAAGTGATTGACGATTTTCAGAACAACAATCTGTTAAAAATCCAGCATGTTTGGCATCCGGATGAAGGTTATCAAAAATGCACCATTCTTAATAAAGCCATTTTAGCTACAAGTAGTGAGTACATCATTGTTTCAGACGGAGATTGCATTCCCCGGCCCGATTTTGTTGAGACACATATAAAAAAAGCCCAGAAAGGATATTTCCTTTCAGGAGGAGCTATTCGTCTTCCCTGGGATCTGAGCAAACAAATTTCCGAAGAAGATATAAAATCGGAAAGGGCCTTCGACCTAAAATGGTTAATCCGGCAAGGGCTACCTAAAAACAAAAACAGCTTAAAACTAATCAGGAACAAAAAATTCAATTATATCATGAATTCTTTAACCCCTGCCCGTGCTTCCTGGAATGGCGGCAATTCTTCGGGGTGGAAAGAAGATTTTTTCCTGATTAACGGTTTCAATGAAGAAATGCTTTACGGGGGGGAAGACCGTGAATTTGGCGAACGCCTGAAAAATGCGGGTATTAAATCGAAGCAATTAAGATTCTCGGCCATAACACTGCATTTGGAGCATGGACGACCTTATCGTACAAAAGCTGGTATTCAAAATAACAAAGCGATTAGAACAAAGGTTAGACAAACCAAACAAGTGAAGGCCAATAGCGGCCTTAATAATCACCATGCCTAATTTCAAACCTATGGCTTAAGAAACCCTAAAATTTCCGAAATTTATATGATGCTCTTCAATACTGACCAGTATTTCTAAAATACTTATCAAGGACCAAAAGTGAAATCAATTTCTCCCGCTTGGGATTTTTAAATTGATTAACATAGCGATGAGCGTTTTGAATTATGCTCAATGCCTCCTGCTGATTTTCTGAATAATAGTCCAGTTTCTCTTCTAAATCGGAAAAATCATCCTTAATTTCAACATAATGAACCCCGGGAACAAGTGTCCCTTCCATGAACCACGTCTCATAACGAGGCCGGGGCATAAGGGGAAGTGAGTTGGATGACATTACCCATTTCAGATTGCTGGCCACATCATTTCCTTCTATACATAAAATAAACTTATAGGCCAGTTGCTCATCAATTGTCAAAGAAGGCCGAATAAACTTCCCATAATGGGCATATAAATTGGTACATCCAATGTTGCACCTGGGATGATCAAAATATTTTTCGAGAAAACGAATTCTTTGGGGTTTAAGCTTTGAAATATGTCCCCTCCAGACCAGTCCATTTGTTTTTTCGGAGAAACTCCACGGATCTTGCAGAAAATTGTAATGCCTGACTTTATTGAGCTTTAATATAACAGAATTGTTGTTATCCTCACATACAGGCCGACTCTTCACCAAAGAAGGTTCCTCAGGAACATAGGTTATGTCTCCAAAACAATACTGGATTTTCAGATCAGAATCAAAATAGCGTGTATAGCGATAAGTATCAAAAAAATAGGTCTTTAATTTTCGGGGTAAACGAAAATTTCTCAGCTTAACACCTTTCTGTATAGGCACCTCCCGGGTTAACTTATTATAGTAATTAACCCTTTTCAAAATATACGACTGATCTTCTTGCTTATGAAGTTTGTGCAAAAAGCTTTTTTGTCTTAAACGAAAAAAACCCGATGGTAATGACCAGTCTATGAAATTACCCAGGTAATAAAAAAATTTATTGTTTTTATGACGCAAAGAATATATGCGAGCAATAAGCCCCATGATCGAATCACTTAAAAATTTCAAAAATCCTTTCCCTGAACAAAAGAATCCAATTTATTTACCATATGATCAATCGAGAATTTTTCCGAAACACATTTTTGGGCATTTTCACCTATTGCTTCTCTTTGTTCGGGATATTTTACCAATCTTTCCAAAGCATCTTGGAGGATGCTCGCATCGCGAGGGGGAACAACATATCCATTTTTCCCGTTTTCAATAAGCTCACTCACTCCATTTACATTGGTAGATACAACAGGTAATCCGTGAGCCATCGCTTCAAGAAGACTATTGGGCATCCCTTCAAACAAAGAAGAAAAAACAAAGATATCTGCTCCTTTAAGCAATGAATGAATATCTTCTACAAATCCTAATAAGATAAATCGCTTCTTCATTCCTTTCCGGACAATCTTTTCCCTAAGTTCATTTTCCTGTTTGCCTTTTCCTGCAAGAAAGAAATACACATTAGGATGTTCCTCAATTATACCAGCTGCAGCATCTATCAAGTAGGAAAAGCCTTTCTGTTTGGCCAATCGCCCTGTTGAAAGAATTATTAACGGTTTTTTCTCTGATGAAGGAATATATTGGGTAAAATCAAACACCTCAGAATGATTGGGAGCAGTTTCTACACCATTGAAAATTACTTTCACAAAATCCTCATCAACAGGCAAAAAAGAATCATAATATTTTTTGATAGTATA
>JBNJFN010000470.1:0-2529 GCA_051746885.1 Bacteroidota bacterium
GGCTTTTCATGCAAAGCAAAACTTATGATGCCCATATCAAAACTGTTGTCATGAAACGCCAGTTCAGTGGCGTCCTGTTTATCACATTTTATCGGTTCGGCACCCTTTTCCACCTGTTGAAGCATGGATTGGGATATGTCAACACCCGTTACGTTATGAAAACCACTTTTTTTTAAGTATTTTAGCTGATTGCCCGTACCACAGCAAATATCAATAATGGCGGAGGGATTATAGGAATGAACAAGCTCCACAACTTTCTTTCTTATTTTGTGGAGTACACCATGGAGAACGGGATCATAAATGCGGGCAAACAATTTGTATTCGTCCATAACCGGAACCTTAGATTATTATTTCTCCATACTAAACGAAATTCGGTTTTTTTTGTTTGACATAATGAATGTAAAATTTTAACATACATCACAGAATAATTTGTAAATTGTGTAAGTTTGTAAAATTTATGTTTGATAGTAAAAGCATACAATATGATATACAGAGAATTGGGAAATAGCGGTATAGAAGTATCGGCCATTACATTTGGTGCATGGGCCATCGGTGGTTTCATGTGGGGTGGAAGCGATGAAAAGGCATCCATTGAAACGATTTTGCATGGCTACGATTATGGCGTCACTTCCATCGATACGGCGCCGATTTATGGTATGGGTTTGAGTGAAGAACTGGTGGGCAAAGCCATTAAAGGTAAACGTCAGCATTTTCAGATCATGACTAAGTTTGGCATCCGGTGGCAGCAAAGAGGTACCCAGAGCGAATTCCGTTCGCAGGCAGACTATGACAGGTTGATGAACCAGATCTACCGTACCGCACGAAAAGAAAGCATCATTGAAGAATGTGAGAACAGCCTCCGGCGCCTCGGAAGCGATTATATCGATTATTATCAGCATCACCGGCCTGCTGAAGATGCTCCGGTAGAAGAGGTGATGGAAGCTTTGGAGCGGCTTCTGGATCAGGGCAAGATACGAGCTGCCGGAGTGAGCAACTATTCGCTTGAAGAATTCATAAAAGGGGAAAAATACATACAGTTGGAAGCCAATCAGCTTCCTTACAGTATGGTGAAAAGAGATATTGAAGAAGATATGATCCCTTACCTTACCGAAAGAAACAAGGGCGTCATAGCCTACAGCCCGTTACAAAGAGGTCTCCTTACCGGTAAATTTAAGCCCGAGACCCAACTGCCTGAAGGTGATCACAGGAAAAATTCCCGTTTCTTTAAATCAGAAAACATTCGCCGGGTCAATGAATTTCTTGACAAAATAAAACCCATTGCTGAAGAGCATAACGTTACCCTTGCCCAACTGGTGTTGAACTGGACAATGCATCAGCGGGGAATCACTGTGGTGCTGGCCGGAGCCAGAAATATACGGCAGATTGAAGACAATGCAAGGGCGGCAGATGTTCGGCTGAAACAGGATGAGATGGATTTCATAAACAATAAGCTTGAAGCAATTGAGCTGGAGAAGGATTAATAAAGGTTTCATATGTTGAACTTGATGTGTATTAATAAGGAAAAGTGGGTCCACAGGCTTTTTGGAACCATTTCAAACATCTTGAATGGTTGCTTGTTTAACAGATTATTCATTATATAGAATAGAATTTTTAACCAAAAAAAGGAAAAATTTATGGTTTACAACGAATTAGGACAAAGCGGAATAAAACTATCGGCCATTACGTTCGGCGCCTGGGCGATAGGCGGATTCATGTGGGGCGGAAGCGATGAAAAGAAAGGCATTGATGCCATTAAGCGAGGATACGATCTGGGAGTTACTTCCATTGATACCGCCCCGATTTATGGACTTGGCCTGAGTGAAGAACTTGTTGGCAAGGCCATCAAGGGCAACCGTGAGAACTACCAGATCCTGACAAAATTTGTCATGAGATGGAAAAAGACCGGAACCCAGAAAGAATTTAGCTCCAAAAAGGGGTATGACGAGCTTTGGGAAAGTGTTTATCTGGATGCCAGAAAAGAAAGTGTCATGAAAGAGGCGGAGGATAGCCTGCGCCGACTGGGGACCGATTATATTGATTATTATCAGATGCACTGGCCTGTGGATGATGTGCCTATTGATGAGACCATGGAAGCGCTGGTTCGGCTTAAAGAACAAGGTAAAATAAAAGCAGCCGGCGTATGCAACTTTTCTGCCGATCAGCTCAGGGAAGCTGAAAAAACCGTGCGCATTGAGGCCGATCAGGTACCTTACAGCATGGTCCGGCGGGATATTGAAGAAGATGTAGTTCCCTATGTGGTAGAAAACAACAAGGGAATTATTGCCTATAGTCCTATGCAGCGGGGCCTGCTTACCGGTAAATTCAGTCCCGACACCGAACTGGGAGAAGGAGATAACCGCAGGGATTCTAAATTTTTCAAATCCGAAAATATCCGGCGAGTGAACGATTTTCTTTCTAAGATCAAACCCATTGCTGAAGGCCACAATGCTACATTGGCCCAGCTGGCGCTGAGCTGGACGCTACACCAGCCCGGAGTTATTGTAGCCCTGGCCGGATCACGCGATCCCA
>JBNJFN010000471.1:0-2503 GCA_051746885.1 Bacteroidota bacterium
CATCCTGCAATCCAAAATCAGTAGTTATAGTGATGAGGGCATATACTGTATCCATCTTTTTAAGTTCTTATTCTGTTTTTAAGATACACTCCGAACACAATCAAACACCAAATTTCAATTTACAAATCCCAAATACCTGCCCTGCCGGCAGGCGGGAATTTCAAAATTCAATGATCCAAATTCTAAAGATATCTGTTGGGCATGTCTTGTTTTGGTCATTGATACCTGGAAATTTAATGCACATAGCGGGCTACTTTATTCTAATGTTCAATCTGGAAGCTGCCACAGACCAAAACACTTTATTCTAACTTAGTTATAATAGAACCGAAAATTTTCATGAGTTCTCTTTTCATATTTGTTTGTTTTGAAATTTGTTTGTTTGGTCATTTGATATTGTTTAGAATTTCGAAATTAGATATTAGAATTTCATTTTCTGCCAAAAAATGCACGAAAATAAAAAGTAAGCGCCTAATGAATTTATTCCTGCTCATACCAAACCTCACACATACAACCTCTTATCCTTTGGTTGACCCACGGGCATAACCGCCAACGGGATCCATTTTTCCAAGCCAAAGATTTTCTGTACAGCCTCATCATCAAAAGCACCGACAATGACTGTCCCCAAGCCCTGATCAACAGCTTCCAGGGAAATATTCTGAGTAACCGAGCCGGCCTCCATGTAAACATACCGTTCACCCCGGGAAGCATATCGTTCCTTCGTTCTTTCAAAATCAGCAGCGATCAGAAGATTCACCCCTGCATTCTGTATAAAATCCTGATTAAAGCAGGCTTTAACAAGCTCTTCCGTTACATCCTCCTCATTGACCCGCTTAAGTGAATGTTCTTCGGGGCTGTATTGATATATGCCCTGATGCAGTCCCTCCACTCCTTCTTTTCTAACAGCTACAAAAATTTCCAGGGGAAAAGTGGCCCCTGCTGAAGGAGCGGTCCGGCGCATATTGAAACTTTGACTGACAACACCCTGTGCTGCCCAAAGCATATTGGCCAGTTGCTGCAAAGTAACGGACTTTCGCTCATAACTCCTGCAGGATGTTCTCTTCTGCAGCGTATAACCAATACTTACCTTATCGCTTATTTTTCTTGCCGGTAATTTTATTTTATCCATAATTTATGTCTTTTTAGCATTCGTTAATCTGCTATGTTTCAAACTATATACACCTATTGTGCATAACGATAAAGATAATAAAGTTAATCGATGTGCACAAAAGTCATTATAAAATGGTCACCATAAAGGTATGAAGTGCATCTATACACGTTTACTAAAAACGATCGTTATTCAGGTTGATTTTTATTAATTTAGTAGTAGTGGCTATCGCTATTAAAGCCTGAATATAAATAAAATAACTGTATCGGAATGATTGACAAGGGAACTGTTGACCGAATAATTGAAACCGCTGAAATTACAGATGTTATCCAGGATTTTATAAACCTGAAGAAAAGGGGAACGAATTACCTGGGAATTTGTCCCTTCCATAATGAAAAAACACCTTCCTTTACAGTCTCTCCTTCGAAAGGGATCTTTAAATGTTTCGGCTGCGGAAAGGGTGGCAATGCCATCAATTTTATCATGGAGCATGAAGGCCTGAGCTATCCGGAAGCCCTGCGATTCCTTGCAAACAAATACAATATCGAAATAGAGGAAAAAGAGCTGTCTGCAGAAGAGATAGAGGAAAAAAATGTCAAAGACAGCCTGCAGATCGTCACCAATTTTGCATCAAAACACTTCCGGGAGAACCTGAAAAACCACCAGGAAGGCCGGTCAGTAGGGCTAAGCTATTTAAAAGAGCGGGGCATACGGGAAGACATGATCGATAAATTTGAGCTTGGCTACAGCCTGGATCAATGGGAAAGCTTCACACAGGCTGCACTCAAGAAAGGATTCAAGCAAGATTATCTGGAAAAGACCGGGCTCACCATAGTAAAAGAAGATAAACGTTACGACCGCTTCAGGGGTCGCATCATGTTCCCTATACACAGTCTTTCAGGGAATGTGATCGGGTTTGGAGGGAGGACCATGAAAAAGGATGAAAAAACAGCCAAATACATCAACTCCCCGGAATCGGAGATATATCACAAGAGCAATATCCTTTACGGCATCTATCATGCCAAAAAAGCCATCACCAAAAATGAAAAATGCTATATGGTGGAAGGCTACACCGATGTGATCGCCCTGCATCAGAAAGGCATTGAAAACGTGGTGGCCTCCTCCGGCACTTCTCTGACTGAAAACCAGATAAGGCTGGTCAAACGCTTCACGCCCAATATCACCATTATTTTCGATGGCGATCCTGCAGGCATCAAAGCTTCATTAAGAGGAATCGACCTCATACTGGAACAGGGAATGAATGTAAAGATACTGCTCCTTCCGGAGGGTGAAGACCCCGACTCATTCTCAAAAAAACAGGGTGCTTCTGATCTGGTCAAATATATTGAAGAAAATGAACAGGACTTCATCCACTTTAAAACCCGTTTGCTTTCGGAA
>JBNJFN010000472.1:0-649 GCA_051746885.1 Bacteroidota bacterium
GAATTTTTTGTTGAAGAAACGGCAGGACTTCACCGGTGCCATTATTACTTCTCCCTGGTTAAAACTACAATCTCCGCCCCGTCCCCTGTTGAAAAGGATAGGCCGCATCATGAATTATATATGGCCGAAGTTCACGGTACGTCTTGGCATTAAGCCATCCCAGCTCACTTCGGATACGAAGGAGCAGGAAGAAAGTGACCGGGATGAACTGATGCACGGGAAAATTTCTATCCGGCTTTTCAATGAACTGGACAGCGCTGCTGATAAACTTACAGAAAAAGGTCCTTTTTTTGAACTTCCCTTCTTTTTCGCTCACGGTGGCGATGATGAGATCACAGATCCGGAGACTACCCGGCATTTGGCTGAAGAAATCGGCGAAAGAGCGACATTTCAACTTGTGGAGGGTGCCTTGCATGAAGTACACCGTGAACCGGGCGCCGGTGAATTGTTTGAAAATATGGTGCAGTGGATGAAACGAGCATGGCAAGGTTTGTCAAAACAAGAATATGTATAAATCATTGCATGCAACCCTGCCTGGCAGGTAAAGGGAAAAGCTCCTTGTTGTACAACCCAAAATCTTTTTCGTATAGCAGGATTGCATTAAGAGAAACGGCAGACGGGCCTTCCTGGCGGGTTATGAAAAAGAAAC
>JBNJFN010000472.1:659-2502 GCA_051746885.1 Bacteroidota bacterium
GTTTAGCAAAACACTCATATACAATAATTTAATAAATTATTAAAGATTTATATTTTTTATCACACCATCTCTTAATTCCACTGCATCCTCGTCACTGCGAACGAAGTGAAGCAATCTCTATTTATTTTACGAAATATCAATGAGTTCAGTTTAAAAACTTACTTTGTTGAAAATATAGGCTGAAGGCTGGTTTTATCTATTGAATTCCCACATCGGGAAAATATTCCGGATAATTCCAAAAAATGATGAAATTTGGGCCAAAAATCGTAAGATTTTGAAAAAATACGGTTCATAACAAACATAATGTTGCTTAAGGGGTCTGGATTTGACGGACTACTTCCATCGGGGAGTCCATTTTGAGTAATAAATCTGTATATTCTCCCAAAATTAATGGCAATTCCACTGTTAAATGCAAACAGGGTTGCTTTAAATGCCCCTCTGCATTTGAGCTTTCCACCTTTTGTCCTGACTTTAAATTCATTCATCAGAGCCTCTACGTTAGGCCTGATTTTGTGCCGTTCCCCGGGGATGTTCATTATATTTCTGTTGCGTCTGTTTTGCAGAAAATCTTCATGGGTAAAATAAAATCGTCCCTTGTTCCTGTATATTCGACATTTATCTTTTAACGGGCATTTCTGGCAGATGTCCAAATTAAAACGCACTTTATGACGCTTTTTAGTGGGAGTGGATTCTACCAGTTGAAAAGGACACTCTACCGTGTATATATCAGGAGACTGGGAGGTTTGCTCTATTTTTTTCTCTATTTCGCTTTCCCGCCCCCTTACTGCTGTAGTAATCTGGGTAATTTCTAATTCCTCAAATTTCTTGTCATTCTCTTCACTGCCATAGCCGCCATCTGTATGTAGCTCACTTAACTCCGGATTTTTTTCTTTGATTTGATCTATCCTCTCGTTCAATATTTGACTGTCATCTACATTATTGGGATTTACAGAGATATCGGTAATCAATTGCACCGGATTTTCAGGATTGGCCGTTTCGGTACCGTTTATGGTAAAACCTTTATGGTGTTCACCTCTTTTCTGCCGATACGTGGCATCCGGATCATCGGGCGATTGCAACATGTTGCTGGTCAGTTCCTCAGTTGGCTTTGGACTTGCCTGGCACTCCACGACAACGAAATGTTCCTGATATGCACGGCTGAAATTAACAAATTCCTTGCTGTTATGATATTGCGGTTTTCTGCTCATCCATTCAAAAACTCTGCAATAGACTTTCCCAAGCTTTTCCAACTCGTGAGGCAATTCATTGGCTTTTAGTGCGTAAATGTATTTATCTGTTCCCTGGTTCAGATAGGGACTCAACTGTTTCCCGATAAACTGCCTGTCTTCTTCTTCAAGAATCCTGTCCAGGCGTACTAATACTTCAATAAGCAATTGAAGTCGGGAATATTTTTTGATATTGGAGGAAACAAGCGTTGAATCACTTCTTTGAATATCTGCTTTTACGGACAACTTTTTTATCTGCTCTGCCGAAAGACTCTCGAAAACCTGCTCAATTAAGTTAATCCCGGTTTGCTGCTGATATTCCAATAACCGGTTTTGAAAATTGAAAATGGTGGCCCTTGAAAAGGGTACTTCGCCTATATTTGAAAGCCCTAATGCTGTCTTAAACCGTAAATCAAACATCACATTTTCCATCAGCTCATCATAACTTGTTCCTTTGAGCTCTTTTAAAATCAAGGCAGACACAAGTACGTTTATCGGTGCATTGGGACGACTTGCTTTATCAGAAAACAAGGCTTTAAAGTCCATCTCATTGATATTCTTTAATATCAGATGATAAAACCATTTTTCCTTCGATCTTTTCAGCTGCTGACGTTGTC
>JBNJFN010000473.1:0-2501 GCA_051746885.1 Bacteroidota bacterium
GTTTCCACCTGACAGCCGTGTTCTTCGGCAGAAAATCCAGGCCCGTTTGCAATGTAGATTCCAATCATTCCCGCCGCAAAGTAAGCCTTTATCAAATCATCCAGCGATGAACCCAGTTTTTCACCAACGGCTTTAAGGAGTCCTCCCACTGTACCGCATGAGCCAGCTGTAGGTATGGCTACAATCACTCCAAATGAGCTTTTGTATTCCATTATGGCGGATACATAAGATATGATGTGGTTTACCAATGGATCAAAATATTTCCGGGTGTTATCTTCGAAATATAGCAGATGCGACTGCTGGGAAAGGATTCTGTCCTTATATCTGGTTCCTTGTAATCCCCTTGTAATACTATGTTCAACAGTATCTATGAGGTTTTTCATCATGGCCTCAAGTTGCTTTTGTTCCAACCCGCTCCTGGCATTTTCATAAAGCATGCCTAATTGACCCAAATCCAGATTTTTTTCGTCGCCAAAATGCAACATTGAAGATATTGAATCAAAAGGGAATTTTCGTTCTTTTCCGGATAATATTGTAAGAACAGGTTTTATAATCGCAAAATAATTAGGTTCCTTTATCTGGCTTATCTGATTTTGTAAGTTTTTTGCTAAGGGTCGATTTGATTTAACCCGAAGTATCTGAAAACCAAAATGTTCCTTCCAGTGTACAAAGCCCTTTTCAAAAAGGAAATCGCCTATTTTCTCTTTTTCTTTTTCCTCCAGAATATGATCGTAAAAAATCAGTAGTTCATGATAATCACCTCCAATGCTTACAGGAATACCATTAACCTGCCTTATCTCCATCATTCCTCCACCTGTCGAAACAGCCTTTACCTGTATCTTCTTGCCATTGGTACCTTTTAAAGTCAGTTTGACCGTGTTGGGATGATCCGCTGGAAACGAGCTTACCTTGTATTCTATTTTGACGTTGCGGTTATGTTCAATGTTTTTATAATCAAGAATTTTTTCCTCTGTTAGGTCAATGTTTAGCAGTCCACCACTCATACCTAAAACTGTTCCCTGCGATTCATAATTAGAGGCCCAGGCTCCTTTTTCCTCAAATTCTACTAAAGCTTCTGATAATTCATCATTCAGTAAATCAAGCGAGATTTTAGCAATTCTCCATGAAGCTGCTGTGTGCGAACTGGAAGGTCCACGCATAACCGGTCCTAGAATGTTGTTGAATATGGAGGGATTTTGTTTCATAATATTTTCAAAAATAAAAGTTTTTGATCAGGAAATCTTATTAAATATTGTCCAATCTTTATGTTAATTTTTACCTTTTTGGTTAAGGATAAAATATTGTTTCAGAAAAGAGACAAGATCCTATATAAAATAGGCAATTTCCTATTTGTATTCAAAATTTTGTATACATACTTTTGGGAATAGTTTCAGCTTGTTTATTTTAAATGAAAAATAAGTTGTTACCATCTTCTTAAAAATTAGATAGAAACAGGTTTTTCTGATGCTATAGTTATTAATAATGAAATCATTACAATAAATAAGATAAATGGAAGGTCAAGATTTTGCAAAAGATGGATTTGAAGCTTGCAAAGGCAATACAAAACAAATGTTTATCCGGTATTTTTCTTCTGAGGATATTTATAACGTGATATCAATGAAAGATACCATTTCCCTTATGGAGATGGCCTTTATAAGTCTTTCTGCAGGAAAAAGTGAGGTTCCCCAGCGCTATGTGATGGATTTTGAGGAACAAAATCTGAAATTGCTTTTAAAACCCTCCTTTTGTGGGGAAATTGATCGATGTGGAGTTAAGGTTCTTACCCAGAAAGAAAAGGATCCTTCTTTGAATTTGCCAACCATTATGGGAGTTATGCTTTTGATAAATGCCCAAACAGGAGAATTTTTAGCCATCATGGATGGAACTTCAATTACAGCGCTAAGAACAGGAGCAGCCAGCGGAATAGCGACCAAATATCTGGCAAGGGAAGATTCTCACGTAGCTGCCATCTTTGGTTGTGGAGTTCAGGGAAGGACACAGCTGGAAGCAGTATGTGCTGTCAGGGATATTCAAAAAGCCTATGTTTACGATATAAAGTCACAGGCAGCCGAAGATTTCATCAGGGATATGCAACCCAAAGTTGAAGCAGATATTCAATTTACTGATGATTTGAGTTTTCTTTCAAAGACAGATATTATCTGCACAGCCACTGGTGTTGAATCTCCATTGTTCAATTTAGATCAAATCAAGGAGGGTGTTCATATTAATGCCATTGGTTCTTTTCAACCACACATGCAAGAGATTGATCCGCAAATTATTAAAGCAAGCCGTTTGTTCGTGGAACAGGAAAGCGTTTCTATGATTGAAAGCGGTGATCTGATAAAGCCCATTAAGAGCGGAATTATTCGTAAGGATCACTTGATCGGTGAAGTTGGAGAATTGTTTATGGGTAATAAAGAAGGAAGAACTTCTGACAGGGATATTACACTTTTTAAAAGTGTAGGTGTAGCCTTACAGGATCTTATGGTAGCCAATGATGT